>JBGQIG010000001.1:0-36792 GCA_041498365.1 Terriglobia bacterium
CGCGCCAATTCCGATGCGCGGCAGTTCATCACCACAAACACAATGGGCTGGTATGACGGGTTCGATCACTACGTGGTGGAACAGGACCTCGATCTCGCTGTCTGGGATGATTATGTAGGCCAAGGACACCTGGATGCGGCCAAGAACGGCTTTGCCCACGACTTGACCCGTGGTTTCAAAGGCAAGAATTTCTGGGTCATGGAGACGCAGCCCGGCTCGGTAAACTGGGCGCCTGTCAACAACGCTCTCGATAAGGGAGAGGTTCGCGCCATGGCATGGCACGCCGTCGGCCACGGTGCCGATGTCGTCAGCTACTGGCAGTGGCGCAGCGCCCTGAATGGCCAGGAACAGTACCACGGCACGCTGCTTGGAGCGGACGGCACGCCTGTTCCCTTGTACGCGGAGGCGCAGCAGATTGGCCGGGAATTCGCTAAAGCCGGTCCGGCGCTGGCGGGGACGTCAGTCAAGTCCGAGGTTGCGATACTGCACTCGTACGACAGCCGCTGGGCCATCGATTGGCAACGCCACAACAAGAACTATAACCCCATAGATGAACTCGTCAGCTACTACCGGCCGTTGCGAGCTGTCAGTCAATCCATCGACGTGATCGAGCCAGTGGCTCCACTCCAGCAATACAAGTTGGTAGTAGCGCCTGGACTCAACGTGCTTTCGGATGCCGCCGCCAGGAACCTCGTTGAGTATGTCCGCCAGGGAGGACATCTGGTGCTGGGACAGCGCTCCGCCATGAAAGACGAGGACAATGGCCTGCAGCCTCAACGTCAGCCCGGGCCGCTGGCCGATCTGCTGGGAGGACGCGTAGAACAGTATTACGCGCTGCTCGATCCGGTTCCAGTCGAGGGACAGTTCGGCCCCGGACAGGGAAAGCTTTGGGCCGAGTTGTTAAGCGCCAAAGACAGTGACACCGAAGTTCTGGAGCGCTACGGAAAGAGCAATGGCTGGCTCGATGGCGAACCGGCAGCCATCACCCGCAAAGTCGGAAAAGGCAGGATCACCTACATTGGCGCCTGGCTCGATGACTCGGCCATGAACGCAGCGGCGAAATGGATGGCGGACGTGAGCGGTGTGAAACCGGCACTGGGGGCGGTTCCGGACGGGGTTGAGGTGTATCCGCGCTACGGCGAGCACGGGGCGGTCTACATCTTGGTCAATCTTTCCAAGTCTGAGCAAACCGTGGCGCTGCCCTCCGCCATGAACGACGTACTCGAAGGCGGATCGAAATCATCCGTCCAGCTTCCGCTTTATGGTGTGGCGGTGCTGTCGACGGGGCACTGACACGAAAGCTTAACCACAGAGGATACGGAGGACACAGAAAAAACCTCTGTGTACTCTGTGTCCTCTGTGGTTAGATTTTCTTAAGTGGCAGACGCAAATCGTGCCCCGTCATCTCCTTCGGCTGCGGGATCCAGCGTGGCGGTGCTGCCGCCGGCGCACTGAGACCAATGTCGACCACAGAGGGTACAGAAGACACAGAGGAAACCTCCGTGTACTCCGTGTCCTCTGTGGTTAGATTTTCTTAAGCGGCAGACGCAGATCGTGCCCCGTCATCTCCTTCGGCTGCGGGATGCCCAGCATGGCCAGCACGGTGGGCGAGATATCGCGCAGTGAACCGCCCGGCTGCAGAGTGAACTGTTTGCCATTCTCAGCGATCACAATAAATGGCACCGGGTTCGTCGTGTGGGCAGTGTGTGGGCCGCCGGTCACGGGATCGATCATCATCTCCGCGTTGCCGTGATCGGCGGTGATAAGCAGGGCTCCACCCTTGGCGCGAACAACGGGCTCAATGCGCCCAAGACAGGCGTCTACCGTTTCGACCGCCTTGACCGTAGGCTCGATTTTCCCGGAATGACCCACCATATCGGCGTTGGCGAAGTTCACGATGATGACGTCAAAAGTTCCGTCCTCCACCGCTTTCATCACCGCATCGGCGATTCCGGCCGCGCTCATCTCCGGCTTCAGATCGTAAGTAGCAACTTTGGGTGAAGGCACCAGCACGCGATCTTCACCGGGAAACGGCTGCTCGATCCCACCGTTGAAGAAATAGGTTACATGGGCGTACTTCTCGGTTTCCGCCACCCGCAGGTTGCGCAAATTCATCTGCCCCATCACGTTGGCAAGAATATTGTCCAACGACTCCGGCGGGATCACGACCGAGAGCGAAAATTTCTTGTCATACTGGGTCATACATACATAGTGCAGATTCCTGGGCACGCGATTGCGCGGGATGGCAGCGTCGAGATCTGCGGCCCCCGGCAAGTCGCTTCCACCTTGAGGGTTCAGCCCGCTGTTGCGGGCCAGGGCGCGGGTGATCTGGCGGACACGGTCGGCGCGAAAGTTGAAGCAGATACAGGAATCTTCATCGCGGATGGTAGCCAGCGGTTCTCCGCGATTGTCCACGCAGACGAAAGGCACGATGAATTCGTCGGTCACACCCTTGTTGTACGAATCTTTCACTCCCTGCACCGGGTCCACGTACTTGCCGCCTTCGCCATCGCCGAAGACCATCGCGTTGAACGCCTTTGCAAGACGCTCCCAGCGGCGATCACGATCCATGGCGTAATAACGCCCGTTCACGGACGCGATCTTACCCGTGTTGTACTCACGCATCTTCTGCTGAAGTTGTTCCAGATATCCGGCGCCGTTGGTGGGCAAAGTGTCGCGGCCATCCATGAAGGCGTGCACAATGACCCGGTCGACGCCGTTTTGCTTGGCCATTTTCAACAAGGCGTAGAGATGCGTCTGATAAGAGTGCACGCCGCCATCCGAAAGCAGTCCGAAAAGATGCAGCCTGCGCCCGCCCGAGCGCGCATTTTTCATGGCGCTGAGCAAAACAGGATGGGAAAAGAACTCGCCCTTCTGGATCATCAGCTCAATGCGCGTGCTGTCCATGTGCACGATGCGGCCAGCCCCGATGTTGAGGTGGCCGACTTCGCTGTTGCCCATTTGACCGTCAGGCAGGCCGACATAGTGGCCGCTGGTCTGGATCAGCGTGTTGGGGTATTCCTGGAGCAGCCGGTCGTAGCTGGGTTTGCGGGCGAGAGCGATGGCATTGGCTTTGCTTTCGGCACGGTAGCCCCAGCCGTCGAGGATGATCAGGACGAGAGGTTTGGGACGGTTCATTAAGCTCCTGGGTTCTTGTTCCGGCGGTTTGTAAGAATCTACGGGACAGTGGAAGAGGTTTTCAAACCTCGTGACGTCATAATATAGTCGGAGAAGGCCGCAATCATAGTCCCCGGCTTTCCTGCCCGGGCGAACCGCGAGCCCTACTCGACCTCACGGAGAATTCATGCCGATCAGTGAACTACTGCTACTCGAATTCGATTCAGAAATGGCCAAGACTCGTACGACTCTGGAGCGCGTTCCCGCGGACAAAAAGGACTTCGCGCCTCATCCCAAATCAATGCCCCTCGGCAAACTCGCACCTCACGTTGCCCAGCTCGCAGGCTTTGGACTCACCGTTTTGACAACTCCTGAACTCGATTTTTCGCGAGGCACCTACAAACCCGTGCCGTTCGAGTCTTCAGCACAACTCCTGGGCGTTTTTGATGAAGGCGTAGCCAAGGCTCGCGCCGCGCTGCAGAACACGCCCGATCAAGCCTGGCAGCAGAACTGGAAGTTGAGTTTTCGGGGCAAGCCCATCTTTGAGGGACCGCGCTTCCTTGCTTACCGGCAAATGTTTCTGAACCATCTGGTGCATCACCGTGCCCAACTCGGGGTGTACCTGCGTTTGAATGACAAACCGGTGCCCGCGACTTATGGGCCATCGGCTGACGACACGATGGGGTTTTGAGAGAACAGCGAGATCAAGGGCTCGGAACGTGCGTGAGCTTGAGATCCGCAAACGTGGTCCACTTCCCGTCTTTGTCTTTTTGTTCCAACAGCCATTGCCACGAGTCGTGCTGCGGCGACCACCGGTAAGTAGTATGGAAAGGCCCATCCGGATACTCGAAGACGAAGCGAATCGCATTGCCATCACGAGTGCCGTAGCCGAGTGTCTCCGAAAACCGGGCTCCGAATACGTCGAGCAGGTGGCTGACGTATCTCTCGCTGACCGGGTCATAGCCAATGAACCAAATGGCCTCGTAGCGGCTCTCGGACGCAGGGGCGTTTGAGGCTGTCTTCTCATGAATGCGAAGAAACTGGTGATTCAGAACCCATTCTGCAGTAACGGTATGGTGAGCCGCTTTCCCCATAACCGTTCCTCCCAGCACCCAAGTGCCAGCCATGTGATCAACCAGGTCGTCATACCACTCTGCGGGCCGGCCTTGCGCGACAGACGATATGGCAGCGATGACGACCAGGAGAAGGGATGAGAGTGCAGTTTTCATGATCGAGCTATTCTTTCCCAGAGCGCAGGACTTATGGCACGACTGGAAGTCGTGCCCTTCCCGGAGGCAACTGAAACCCAGAGCACCTATCCCGCATAATTCAACGCTTTCAATCCCAGAAAACGTGCCCCTCCTGCCAATTCCTTCTCAATCCTGAGCAACTGGTTGTACTTCGCGACGCGATCGGTACGCGACGCCGATCCCGTCTTGATCTGACCTGCTCCGGTGGCGACCGCCAGGTCCGCAATGAACGTGTCTTCGGTCTCTCCCGAGCGGTGAGAAATAATCGACGTATAACCATTGCGCCGGGCCAGGTCGATGGCGTCCAGGGTCTCGCTGACCGTTCCAATCTGGTTGACCTTGATCAAGATCGAATTGGCCACGTTCTTGTCAATTCCCTCCTGCAGGAACGTGACATTGGTCACAAACAAATCGTCGCCCACGAGCTGAATCTTACTGCCGAGCTCCCTGGTAAGATTTTGCCAGCCGTCCCAGTCTTCTTCGGACAAACCATCCTCTAACGACACGATCGGATAATCTTTCGCCCACTTGGCCCAATATCGCACCATTTCGTCGGAACTCTTCGCCGACTTGTCGGATTTCTTGAAGACGTACTTGCCGTCTTGGTAGAACTCACTCGCGGCGGGATCAAGGGCGATGGCTACTTGTTCGCCCGGCTTGTACCCCGCCTGCTGAATTGCTTCGAGAACAACCTCAATGGCTTCGACGTTGGATTTCACCGAGGGCGCGAAGCCGCCTTCATCCCCGACCGCAGTGTTGTAGCCGCGCTTCTTGAGCACCCCTTTCAAAGTGTGGAAGACTTCCACGCCCCAGCGCAGCGCGTCGGAAAATGACTCTGCCCCAACCGGCATGACCATGAACTCCTGAAAATCCACATTGTTGTCGGCATGCGCGCCACCGTTGAGGATGTTCATCATCGGCGTCGGCAAAGTATTGGCGCCGGCTCCGCCGAGATAGCGATAGAGCGGCAGGCTGAACGCGGCAGCGGAAGCGCGGGCTGCCGCCATCGAAACTGCCAGGATGGCATTGGCGCCCAGGCGGCCCTTGTTCTCGGTGCCATCAAGCTCGATCATTCTCTGATCGAGAGCGCGCTGGTCGGCTGCGTCCAGGTTGGCCAGCGCGCCGGCGATTTCACCATTCACATTTTCAACGGCTTTGAGCACTCCTTTGCCCAGGTAACGCTGCTTATCGCCGTCGCGCAACTCGACCGCCTCGTGCTCACCCGTGGATGCTCCACTCGGAACCGCCGCGCGGCCTTCGGCCCCGCCCCCGAGAATCACTTCCGCTTCCACCGTGGGATTGCCGCGAGAATCAAGAATCTCGCGCGCCTGAATTTTCTGTATTTGAGTTATGACGTCCATGATTCCTCTTTCGTTCGACTCTCATCACTAAAACTCGTGATTATAACGGAAGCCCCAACATGACCCTGTTCTTCTTTGCGTACTTTGCGTTGCCTTCGCGACCTTTGCGGTCAAAAGCTTTTAACCGCAAAGAGCGCAAAGGAAATTCGCAAAGGACGCGAAGCACTTCAGATCAGTCTTCCCAACCCGTGCCTCTAATGGTTCCTCCACTTTTCCACAGGGTTGTTCCAGGCCACTTGTGCCCTAGAGTCAGTTCAGGATGTTGGATCGTACTGAAACTCTGACTGTCGGCTCACGGGCGCCAGAGTTCTTGTTGTCCGCCGCGAACCGTGACGGGATTCTCTCGCTTTCCGGCTTCTTGTCGCGGGCGCCGCTGATTGTGGAATTCCTGCGCGGCACCTGGTGACCGAACTGCGTGCAACGCATGGCTCAGTTAGAGCTGACGAAAAACGAAATCGGTCAGGCCAAGGCGGAACTCGTGTACATCGCAGCGGAGAAGGCCCGGGGGGTGTGGAACCCGGCAAAGTTTCTGCAGTCGCATCCGGTGTCATTTCCTTTTCTGCTGGATGAGGACCGCTCGGTAACCAAAGCCTACGGGCTGTATCACCGGCTGGGCATAGATGCGATCAATATTGCGCATCCAGCGACGCTGGTGGTCGAGCGCGACCGCAAGGTGACATACATCTATCGCGGGGACAATCAGACGGATCGGGCGCCCTTCAATCAGGTGCTGGAGGCGGCAAAGAAGTTATCGGTTTCGAGTTGAGGCATGTTGTTTCGACCAGGTCGGCACATTTGAAGAAAATCAGGAGGCGGAATGAAAAAACTATCTGTACTGTTTTGCGTGTTGTTGCTGGCGGCTGCGGCGGTGGCGCAGACCAACATGTCGTTGCCCGCAGGCACGGCGTTCAAAGTCAAACTGGAGAACACGCTGTCCACTTTCTCCAGCAAGGAAGGCGATCCCTTCTCAGGACGGGTTACGGAGGCCGTAATGCTGGATGGGAAAACCGTCATTCCCGTCGGGACTACGGTGCAGGGTCGGGTCACAAAGGTCAATGAACCTCGCCGCATTGCAGGCAAACCGACGATCGGAATTTTCCCGGAGACGGTGGTCCTGCCCAACGGCGAGCGCTACATGCTTAACGCGGTGATGGTGGACACCAATCTCCGCAACGGAACCGACGTGAATACCGAAGGCCAGTTCAAAGGTGACGGCCACGACGGGAAAGATCTGACCGAGATCGGCTTCGGAACCGGCGGCGGCATGCTGATAGGCGGACTCGCGGCCGGGGGCAAAGGCCTGCTGATCGGAGGAGGGGTTGGCGCCACCCTCACGGTCGCGCATTGGCTGGGAAAGAAACGTTCGGCGGTGCTGCCGTCAGGCACAGAGCTGATGATGGAATTGAGCCGTCCACTGGAGATGACTGCCCAGAGCGGAGGACAATAAGCGGGACGTCAGACCTCGGGCGTCGGACGAACTTCAGTCATGGGTACGTGGGCAGGTGTGTGATCGATGGCTCGGATGAGGTTCGAAGTCTGAGTCCGAAGTCCGAAGTCCGAGGTCCGACCCCGAGGTCCGTCCGGTTACCACAAGGCCATCAGGTCTTCCTGACTGAATACCTGCAACTCCATCCATCCCTCTACCGGAAGCGCGTCTGTGGGGAGGCCGTCTTGCCAGAGGCTGAATCGCAGGCGCAGTTTGATGACGGTGTTACTCTGGGCACCCTCACCGGTCGCAGCCGTCGGGACGGCCAGCATCCATTCGAGCGGCAGCTTGAATTCAAAGTTTCGGACCAGGGCTACGGCGACTCGTTCCGATGGCTGATCGGAGGTGGCAAGAGGCTGGTCCGAGTCAGGGAGATTGACCTTCCAGGTCCGGATCCTGCCTGCTTCCACTCTGACATCGAGGCGCAAAGCGCGCCGTGGCCGCTGACCGTCCGCCCTCCAGGACTCGAGGTTCACCACTAGTTCAAAGTCCACCCCCGGGACGTTATTCTCGCCAAAATCCAGGCGCCCATAAACAAAAGCCTCGTCGATTCCGGCATAAACCGAGTCGAGCAGGAACTGTTTGCCGTGCATGGCGCCCGCGCGGCGGTCGGCAGTGTAGACTGCCGCCCCCATCCACTCGAAATAGCGCACCATGTCGCCGGTAATCCGGGGATGAATGTAGGCCGTCTGAGGCAGAACCGACGGTCGCGTCGTACCGCTCAGGATGGGCTGCGCGAGATAGTCGGGCGGGCGGGCGCCGAGCGCCTGATAAACGTTAGAGAGATGTTTGCGGTAAAGTTCATCGAATTCATGATCGTTGGCCGAATGGTGCTCGGGACCGTACCACCAATTCCAGTCGCTGCCCTCGGCGATCAGGATCTCCTCAAACGCCAGTTGGCGCTGCGCCTCGCTGGCCTCGGAGGCGGCCTGAGCGTAGAAATTGCGCGCGTTGTGGAGGTAGTCCCAGGCACGGTTGTCTTCCTGAGCGCCAATCCAGACGTTGAAATTGGCGTGAATCCAGGAGCCCGGAACCAGCGACGTGAGCTTGCCAAATTTCTGGTGCCGCTGCACGGCCTCTGAGACCGTAACCGCCTCCACTCCGGGTTCACGCTGCAGCCCGTCGTAAAAACTACGCAAGAATTCCCGCCCGGATTGAGGATAGTATTCCCACGCATTTTCGCCATCCAGAATGATCGGAACCACAGCATCATATCCCTCATCCAGGACGGGCTGGGCCGATTGCTTAATGTTATTCATGAGGTGATTCGCAGCTTCCCGGGGCGGCATGCCGGAATAAACAAACCCAATCAAGTCCGAGATGGCGTGATCGCGGAAGATCATGTGCATCTGGGTCTGGTCATTCTCGAAGCGATAGATGGTGTAGAGCTTCGCGGCCAACTCACTCGGCAGGCGCCCATGGCCGTCACGGGCGAAAGAGATGCCCAGGCTTCGGCCCAGTACCTCCTCGTCGGTGGCCATCCATCTCACGCCCAGACCCTGTGCGATGGCAATCACTTCTTCGGAAACGCTGCCCTCGGAGGGCCAAACGCCCTGGGGACGAACGCCGAATACCTGCTGATGCAAGTCAAGTCCGCGCTGAAGCTGCTTCCGGGCGTCTTCGGGACGGCGAAATCGGTTCTGCGGCAAAGGTAGCCCCGGTGTGGAAACCGCCCCCACGTTGGTATCACAGACCAGCGGAAGGATCGGGTGATAGAAAGGCGAAGCCGAGATCTCGATTTGGCCACGTCTTGCGGCCTCCCCATGGGCGGGCAGGACCTTGCCTACCAGTTCCCGCTCGCGACTGATTACGAGGCTCTGGTCTTCGAGCGTATACCCTCGACCCTTTCGAATGAGCTCGGCGATATCGGGATCATCCAGGATAAGTTCGTCGAACCAGGCAATCTGCGAAAGCACTTGCAGGTCGGCAAAGTCCTGCGGCTGAAAAAATCTCTCGGCGCGTTCGGGTGAGCCGCCCGCAATGCGAAAGTGTTCCCAGAGCTCGCGGTAGCGCGGATAGCGGCCAATCATGTTTACCGGGTTAGCCTGAAAAAGATACTGCAAGGCAAAACGGCGTTCATCGGGGTTGAGGTCTTTTGCGGGCTTGGCCGCGACCTCCAGGAACGGATCCCGCGCCGTGCCGTTCACATAGTCCTGGATTTGAGTAATCAACGATGGAACCAGATTGAAGGTCTGGTGGATGGTGGGAAATTCATCCAGTAATTTGACCATCCCATAGTAGTCTTTGAGCGCATGCAGGCGAACCCAGGGCAGCCGGTACTCGCCGGAGACCAGGTCTTTGTAGAACGGCTGGTGCTGGTGCCAAAGAACAACGACGCGCAGAACGGGCATGAGATTCCCGGATCGAAGGTGGAAGTCTAGCAGGGTCGCCGGGACCCGCGCGATATCACCGAAAGTCCGGTACACTAGGTGGGCATTACTTTAGTGATGGCCAAGCAAACTACACCCACATTGGCGCAGCCTCCCCGCAGCGACGCCAGCCTGCTGACAGAGCAGGATTTCCATCTATTCAACGAAGGCACTCATTACCGGATCTACAACAAGCTGGGCGCACACATCACCATAGACGACGGAAGGCCGGGAACGTGCTTTGGAGTTTGGGCGCCGAATGCCAGCTCCGTGTCCGTGGTAGGCGATTTCAACGGCTGGGACATCCAATCCCATCCGCTGCGGGCGCGCGGGAGTTCCGGCATCTGGGAAGGATTTGTGGCCGGAGTCGGCAAGGGCGCGTTGTACAAGTTCCACATCGTTTCCCATAATCAGGGACACGTCGGCGATAAAGCCGATCCCTTTGGCTTCCTCCACGAGAATCCGCCGCGCACGGCGTCGGTGGTGTGGGATCTCGAATATCAGTGGGCCGACCGGGAGTGGATGGAAACGCGCGCCCAAAAAGACTCTCTACAGGCGCCCATCTCCATCTACGAAGTTCATCTGGGTTCCTGGATGCGGGTTCCGGAAGAGGACAACCGGCCGCTGACTTACCGTGAGACGGCGCCGCTTTTGGCCGAATATGCGCAGCGCATGAACTTTACCCACGTGGAACTGTTGCCCATCATGGAACATCCGTTCTACGGTTCGTGGGGCTATCAAACTACGGGATATTTCGCGCCCACGTCGCGCTATGGGACGCCACAGGATTTCATGTACCTGGTGGACTATCTGCACCAGCACCGGATTGGGGTGATTCTCGATTGGGTGCCGTCGCACTTCCCTTCGGACGCGCATGGGCTGGCGTACTTCGACGGCACGCATCTGTTCGAACACGCCGATACGCGCAAGGGTTTTCACCCTGACTGGAAGACCTTCATCTTCAACTACGGCCGCAACGAGGTCCGCAGCTTTCTTCTCGCCAGCGGCATGTTCTGGTTTGACAAATATCATATTGACGGTTTGCGCGTGGACGCCGTCGCTTCCATGCTCTATCTCGACTATTCGCGAAAGGCTGGCGAATGGATTCCCAACAAGTACGGCGGACGGGAAAATCTGGAAGCCATCGATTTTCTGCGCCAATTCAACACTGAAGCCTATAAGGAGTATCCCGGGATCCAGACCATCGCGGAAGAATCGACTGCGTGGCCCATGGTGTCGCGGCCAACCTATATCGGCGGGCTGGGTTTCGGCATGAAGTGGGACATGGGCTGGATGCATGACACGCTGGCGTACTTCTCCCAGGATCCCATCCATCGCCGCTTCCATCACAACCAGCTCACCTTCCGCATGCTCTATGGTTTCACAGAAAATTTTGTTCTGCCCCTTTCTCATGATGAGGTGGTTCACGGCAAGGGTTCGCTGATCGGCAAGATGCCGGGAGACGAGTGGCAGAAGTTCGCCAATCTGCGGCTGCTGTTCGGATACATGTATGCCCAGCCCGGTAAGAAGATGCTCTTCATGGGCTGCGAATTCGGTCAGGTGCGGGAGTGGGCGCACGACACCAGTCTGGAATGGCATGTCCTGCAGTACCCGGTGCACCGGGGCGTGCAGGGCTGGGTCGCGCAATTGAACCAGGTTTATCGTGAGCAGGCCGCCCTGCACCAACTCGATAGCGATCCCGCCGGATTCGAATGGGTGGACTGCAATGACACGGCGGCCAGCGTTATTTCCCTGCTACGCAAAGGCAGATCGCCCGCGGACCAGGTCGTGATCGTATGCAACTTCACCCCGGTGCCGCGGCAAGGATATCGTGTGGGAGTGCCGTCCGGCGGATTCTGGCGCGAAATTTTGAACAGCGACGCCGAGGAATACGGGGGCAGCGGTATGGGCAACCTGGGAGGCGTCCACGCGGAGCCGCAACCCACCCATGGACGCCCCTTCTCGTTGAGTCTGACGCTGCCACCACTAGCCGCTGTCTTCCTGAAACCCGAATAGCCCGCCGACGTTACGATCCAAAATCACAGCCAGCGAGACGTGGCATACAAGGAAAGGGCTCCCGTTGCGCCAACGCGGATCCGCGACTACCCGTGCTATTCTGCCCTTAGCGGGCAGCGGAGAAATTCGCGCAAGCGATGAAAGCAGCTTGGGCGCTCCGTTGTTGGGTGGAGCAGCGCTTTAGCGCTGCATTCGACGCTCGTTTCGACGGCGGCTTCAGCCGCTGAGGTTCCGCTTCAGTCACCTCCATGCGCATTCTGACGCGCTACATCCTGAGCGAGGTCATTTCCCACGCCGCCATCGGCGTCGCGGTGTTCACCTTTGTGCTGTTTACGCGGGACCTGGGCCATATTCTTGACCTCGTGGTACGGAATAGCGCGCCTGTGCCCAGCGTGCTGCAGATCTTTCTATTCACCCTTCCTGTTGCTTTCGCTTACACGATTCCCATGGGCGTGCTGGTCGGCATTCTGATCGGATTGAGCCGCCTTGCCGCGGACAGCGAAATCACAGCCATGCGGGCCAGTGGTATCGGGGTGTGGACGTTCTTGCGGATCGTTTCCACCTTTGCCGTGGCCGCCTGGATGCTGGCCCTGTTCAATGCCGTGTATCTGGCGCCGGCAGCGCAAGCGGCGCTGGGCCGACTCGAAGACCGGCTGAAGGCTTCACAGGTGTCCTTCGAAGTGCAGCCGCGAGTTTTCTATGAGGGTTTCCCCAAGCTTGTGCTCTACGTTCAGGATGTAAAGACCGCACAGGGTGCTGCCATCTGGAAAGGCGTTTTCATCGCCGATATCAGTACCCCGGCGGCGCCCCGCATCACACTGGCCCGGCAAGGCGTTCTGGTCAGCGAAGGGCCGCAGCTGTTGCACCTTCATTTGACTGACGGGGCCACGCACGAAACTGATTCCGCCTCCGCTGACCATTATCAGATCTCGACTTTCGAGCAGACGGATATACCGATTCCGCTCCCGCAAGCCGATAACAAGGACCAGGAACCTGCGCCGGCGGCGCAACTGTCCACGGGCGAGCTGAGAGCCCAGGCTGGCAGAGTCAACAAATATGCCGCTCCCTGGTACCTCATCGAGTTCCACCGCCGCTTCGCTCTGCCGACCTCGTGCCTGGTCTTGGCTCTGGTTGGAATTCCACTGGGGCTGTCGTCGAAAAAGGGCGGCAAGTCGGCGGGATTTGTCCTCACCATTCTGTTGGTGTTCGCTTACTACTCGGTGACCCTGATAGGAGTTTCGCTGGCTCGCCAGGGGAAGGTGCCCCCTGCCCTCGGCGCGTGGCTGGCAAATATCGTTTTTTCCCTGTGCGGCGCGTTTCTGTTGTGGCGCGCGGAACGCCGTCCTTTTGAGATCGCTTCTTTTCGTGCCCGCTGGAACCCACTGAAAGCACGACTGGCCGAAAGCGGCAAGAACCTGATCCGCTTCAACCGGCCCGAAGACGCTTTCCAGAGGGCGGTCAGCCGACGCCGGGTGTTCAGCGCCAGTTTTCCGATGATTCTGGACGACTATGTGCTGCGGGATTTCTTCCTCTATCTGACCATGATCCTGGCGTCGTTCCTCATGTTATTGCAAGTGTTCACGCTGTTTGAGTTGCTGGGAGATATCTTGCGCAACCGAATTTCGCCACTGGTGGTGGGCGAATATCTGCTGACCGTCGCGCCTTTTTTTCTGTATAACATCACGCACCTGAGCATTCTGCTGGCTGTGCTGGTCACTCTGGGGCTGATGCAACGGGCCAACGAAATTACCGCAATCAAGGCCACCGGCATCAGCATTTATCGAGTGATCGTGCCTATCCTGGTGGTTTCTATGCTACTGGCAAGCGGCCTGTTTTTCTTCGACCAGTTTTATCTTCCCCGCGCCAACAAACGGCAAGATGCACTGCGTAACCTGATCAAGGGCAAACCGGCCCAGACATATCTGAATCCCGACCGCAAGTGGATCTTCGGGCAGCATTCCAGCATTTACTATTACCAGCTGTTCGATCCCGACCGGAACCAGTTCGGCAATCTCTCGGTATTTCAGTTTGACCCGGCGACTTTCCTGCTGACCAACCGGGTTTACGCCGACCAGGCGCACTGGGAGGAACGGCTGCAGCGCTGGGTTTGTACCCAGGGATGGGAACGCAGTGTAAGCGGTTCCGCCATCGCGGACTACCGCACTTTCGACGTAGCTACATTTGCCGGCATCAGTGAGCCACCCGGCTATTTCAAGAAAGAAGTGCGGCAGTCTTCCGAAATGAATTACGAAGAGCTGCGGCGCTACATTCGCGACCTGCAGCAGAGCGGCTTCGACGTAGTACGGCTCCAGGTCCAGCTACAGGAAAAACTGGCGTTCCCGCTCAATACTCTCATCATGGCCGTGCTGGCCATTCCGTTCGCGCTGGCTGCCGGGAAACGAGGCGCGATTGCAGGCGTGGCTACGGCGGTGGGCATCGGGTTGCTGTATATCACGGTCTCGCGCCTGTCCGAGTCCATGGGAAACGTCAGCCAGTTGCCACCGGTCCTGGCAGCCTGGGCCCCCGATGTGATTTTCGGATTAGCCGGCGGATATTTGATCCTGAAAGTGCCCACGTAGGACCTGAATAGCCCGCTTGACCGCAGCTATGGGCAAGCGTAGCCTCGCGTGGGAAATCTCTGCATTTGCCCTCGCACCCGAAGGAGGCTGCGTATGGTTGCTCTCACCGCTCTTTGGCTTCCAATCCTGTTGGCGGCTATCATCGTCTTTGTGGCCAGCGCCATCATGCACACAGTGCTGCCCTACCACCAAAGCGACTGCAAGCCGCTCCCCGATGAGGGGAAGGTTCTGGGCGCGCTGCGCGCCGCGGGCCTGAAGCCGGGTTACTACCATTTCCCTTTTTGCTTGCCTAAAGAAATGAAGTCGCCCGCCATGATGGAAAAGTACAAGCAGGGACCGGTTGGAGTGATGACTGTGTTGCCTAGTGGCCCGCCCGCCATGCCGAAATTGCTTGCGATGTGGTTTGTCTATTGCTTGATTATCGGCTTTTTCGTCGCCTATCTGACCGGGCGTACGGTTGCGCCGGGCGCGAACTATCTGGCCGTGTTTCGCGTCGCTGGCACGGTGGCCTTCCTCGCCTACGGTCTGGGACAGCTGAGCAACGGAATCTGGAAGGGGCAGCCGTGGGGCATGACCATCAAGGAAGTCATCGATGGACTCGTCTACGGCTTGCTGACCGCAGGCACATTTGGCTGGCTTTGGCCTCGATAAAAACTGGCTGGTCACTTTGAATCCTCATCGGGCGGGCGGTTTGCGGCCCCGCTTGGCTTGAACCACGCCTGAAACGCTAAAGAATCACCGTCAGCAGTGAAAACGGAGCAAGCAACAATGATCGTTATCGGCGATGAACACGTGGAACTTTCTACCCCTTACGGACCGATGCGGACTCACATTGTCCGGCCGGCAGCGCCGGGCAAGTATCCCGGAATCGTTTTCTTTACCGAGATTTTCCAGGTGACCGGGCCCATCCGCAGAACCGCTGCAATGCTTGCGGGGCATGGATACATCGTTGCCATCCCGGAGATCTATCACGAGTTTGAAGCCGCCGGGACGGTACTGGCGTATGACCAGGCCGGTTCCGACCGCGGAAATGTGCTGAAGACGACCAAAGAGCTCGCGAGCTTCGACGCGGACGCACGCGCGGTGCTCGACCATCTGAAGTCACGCCCGGATTGCACCGGTCATCTGGGAGCGTTGGGCATTTGCATCGGGGGTCACCTCGCGTTCCGCGCGGCCATGAATCCCGAGGTGCTGGGGACCGCATGCTTCTATGCAACCGACATCCATAAGTGCAGCCTGGGCAAAGGTATGAAGGACGATTCGCTGCACCGTGCGAAGGACATCACGGGCGAGTTGCTGATGATGTGGGGCCGCCAGGACCCGCACATTCCCTTGGAAGGTCGCATGAAGGTGCTGGCCCGATTGAATGAGGTGAACGCGAAGTTCAGCTGGCATGAGGTGAACGGCGCTCACGCCTTCATGCGTGACGAGGGTGTCCGCTATGACCCTGAACTGGCATATCAGCTCTACGGGCTGGTCTTTGATTTCTTTCATCGCCGATTGGGTTACGGCGATTTACCAGTGCAGCTCGCGGGTGCAGGTGAGACGAAACACTAGCGGACTCCGGGTCGTCGCGGGAGTTACTGCCCCACGAGTTTCAGAAGTGATCCACTTTCCAGTGGCGGACTGCTGAAGAACTCATAGGTGGGGTCACTACGGTATCGGGAGGATTGGAAAGCCGAGCAGGAACTATCTTGCCGCCACTGCCGAGGGCTGTCCCCCGCTGCTCACGGGCGAGTCTACCTGGCCCAGCGTGCCAACGGTCGAATCAAAGCTGTAGACTGAAATCGAGGACGATCCGAGATTCGCTACATACAGAAAGTCCGTGCTGCCGCCGGTACCCGCAACGATTGTGGTTCCCTTTCGAACCGTTGCCCAAACGGGATTGGCTCCAGTTGATATCGTCGCTTGCGTATTTGCCGTCAACGCTCCAGTTCCCGTACTGATCTTGAGTTGTGAAACCTGGTTGGACAGCCGATTGACCACAAAGAGAAATTTTCCGTCTGAGGTAGCGACGATCGCAGCCGGACCCAGACCAACTGAGAACGGAGAGCCGGTAACGGGAGTGAGACTGCCGTCCGGACTGGTTGAATTGCTGCAGCTGATCAAGACCTGGTTGCACACGGCGAAGGCCGACACATTGCTCGAGCCGGAGTTGGCCACGTAGAGAAAGCCGCCGTCGGGAGTTATCGCCAGCGCCGAAGGTGCGGTTCCGACCGGAATCGCGAGTTGCCGGGTCAGGATTCCGGACGCGTTCACCGAAAATTGCGTCACCGTGTTGTCGAACTGATTGGCCACGTATAGAAATTTCCCGTCGGGCGTTACCGCTACCGCCGATGGCCCCGTCCCAAAGGCCGCGCCAGGCGCGGCGGTAGGAAACGGCGTGGCGGATACGGGGTTGAGAGTCGTATCCTGAACCGAAAAAACCGAGATGGTACCGGAAGCTGGATCGCTCTGCTGCCCCTGATTGGCCACGAAAAGGAAATGCCCCGCCGCGTCCATGGCCATGCCTACGGGGGTCATTCCTGTCGCCGGGGTTCCGCTGGCCGGGCTAAGGGCAACATCCGGCTGTACCGTGTAAGCGGAAATTGTGTTCGCGGCGCTATTGCTGACGAAAAGCGCATTCCCGGAAGGCGCCATGATCATTGCCGAAGGCACCGAACCGGTGGCCACCCCATGCCCAGCCGTCGAGAGCCTTCCGCCGCTCAGATCGATGGTGAAACCCGAAACCAGGGAGTCTCCCTGAGTAGCCACAAACAGAGCGCCGGAGCTCGAAGAACCTGTTGAATTGCTGCTACTTGAGCAGGCGCTCAAACCAAGCAGCGAAACCGTAACCAGCAACGCTGCCAGGCAACGACACCTCGTCCCCATTCTTTCTCCCTGTCCTCTCTCAGGTTCCCGACCCGCCATACACCATACCTGCCGACAGATCGAGGTCCAACCGTACCTTCATTTGTGTATCAGGAATATCCGGTAAGAGCAAACCGCGCTGCCTGGTTGGAACCAGCATGTGAAAAGAAAGTTGCCTGTCGATTCTTTCACTTAGAAAGGCCCGAACCGGTTTCCACCGGATCGTGCCGCGCCGTGACAACCACGGGATTCGGGCTGACCTCGGTGGCGGCAAGAGGGAGGCGAATCTCGACCTGCAGACCTCCCTCGGATCGATTGGAAGCCTTCACAGTTCCGCCGTGAAGGCGAACCGCACGCTCGGTGATGGCGAGTCCGAGTCCGACCCCGCCGGTCTGACGGCCACGCGCGTCGTCAATGCGATAAAACGGACGGAAGAGCTTGTCGAGCGCTTCCTCGGGCACACCCGGACCCGAGTCGACGATCCGGATGACAGCTTCCGGGCCTCCATTGCCTTGGCCGCGATCAAGCGAGACCTGAGCGCTGGTGCCCCCCTGAGTGTAGCGGGCGGCATTGCGCACCACGTTCTCTATGGCACTGTGCAACAAGATGGGAGCGCCCATCACCAGGCAATTTTCCTTGATGACACTCTCCACCCGGCATCTCCGTCCCTGGGCTTCAAAGTCCGCATCGGCCGCAATTTGCTCGATCATTTCCCCGAGAGGGATGACCGACTTCTGCCGCGAATCGTTACCGCTCTCGAGGCGGGCAATGGTGAGCAAGCCTCCGATCAGATCGTTTAATCGATCGGCTTCCAGATCTATGCGCTCCAGCGCGCTGTGCGCTTCCGGCCCGGCTCGCTGGCGGGCCAGGGCCGAGGCGACGTTCAGCCGGGCAAGGGGAGACCTGAGTTCGTGGGAAATGTCATTCAGCAGGCGGGATTGAGCGTTCACCGATGCTTCCAGGCGCTCGGCCATGGTGTCAAAATCGCGCACCAGTTGGGCCATTTCGTCGCGGCGCCGGGCGGCCAGTCCTCCCGCCCTTGCAGTCAGATCGCCTGCCGCCAGCCGCTGTGTAGCTGCCCGCAAGCGAACCACCGGGGCGGTCAGATATCGCGCCAGCAGGTAACACACCAGACCGGACGAGATAATTCCAATCAGAATGCTCAAGCCCGGGACCCCGCCTGGCCCAAAGGGCCCGCTCGGCGGCAAAAATGCGACCAGGGTATAGCGCCGCCCGCTGGCTGCAACCAGAGACTGCCGCCTGAACGGACTCGGCATCAAACGCTGCCAGAAGTCGCGAGCCGGCGGGGAAATGCCTCTTCCCAAGGATTCGGCCCAGCGCGGGAGACCGCGTCCTGAGACCTCCTGCCCCTGCTCGTCCAGCAAATAGGCCCGCCCATGCAGCGAGTCGCGTACCTCCTCGAGGTAGCGCCGCAGCTCCGCCTGCCCACCTTGTTCGTAAGTCTGGACCGCTTTGTCGAACACTGCGGCTTGCTGCGCGTCCCAGACAGACGACTCTCCGCGCTCGCGCACCACGACTGTAATCAGTATGGCGAGCATCAGGAACAGCGCCTGAGCGACCCAGTACGACAGAAAAATCTTGAGAAACAGACTTCTCATGGGCCGCTGCTCCTGACCTTGTCGAGCGCAGATTCCTGGGGCCGGGTAAAGATATAGCCGACACCGCGCACGGTCTTGATGTGGTCTACTCCCGATTCAGACTCGCCCAGCTTCTTGCGAATCTTGCTGACATGCATATCAATGCTGCGGTCAAAGGGAGAGAATTTGCGGCTGAGCACGATGTCCACCAGTCGTTCGCGAGGAACCACGCGCCCCGCTTCACGCAGCAGGACGTGCAGCAGATTGAATTCGACTGAAGTCAACTCCACCGGCCTGCCTCTCTGAAGAACGGTTCGAGTGGCGGGATCAAGTTCAACGTCGCCCACACGCAGGATTTCAGATGGCTGCCCGCTGCCGGCCCTCTCCGAGGCGCGCGTCCGCCGCAGAATGGCTCGGATGCGCGCCACCAGCTCCCGGGGATTGAAAGGCTTTGGAAGATAATCGTCGGCGCCAATCTCAAGGCCCACAATGCGGTCCACGTCTTCGCCGCGGGCGGTGAGCAGCAGCACCGGGATTCTCGATTTGTCGCGCAGCCGCCGCAGAACTTCGAAGCCGTTCAGGCCGGGCAGCATCACGTCAAGGACGACCAACACGTACTCGCCGTTCAGCGCCTGCTCCAGCCCGCGATTACCGTCGGGAGCAGATTCGACCTGAAAGCCTTCCGGCTCCAGGTACTCGCCGACCAGGCTGCAAAGCTCGACGTCGTCGTCGATAACCAGGATTCGATCCACAACTCTCATTGTACTTCTACAACAGCGTGCCCTGTCCCGCAGTAAAGAATTGTCAAGGCGTTAGAGTCTACGCTTTACAAAACTTTACTCCGCTTGACCGAGTCTTTACCGCCATCCACGCAGAGACCGCTTCTAATCCAACAAGAGGGTTTACGCTGCGCCGGCGTCCCTTCGACTTCGCTCAGGACAGGCCCGCCGGCTGTCGCGAGGGCATCTGTCCCTCGCCGCTGCGGGCAAAAGAGAGGACCAATGAAATCAAGATATTTCAAGATTCTGGCAATCACGTTAGCTCTGGCGGTGATAACCGCTATCGCCGTATCGCAAACCGCAAAGCGTGCTCACATGCGTGGCATGTATGGCGGAGAAATGTTTGGCGGACACATGCTGGGTTTCCTCGCCCACAAGCTGGACCTCAGTGGCGCACAGCAAGCCCAGGTGAAAGAAATCCTGGCCAAGGAAAAACCAGCGCTTCAACCCCTGATGCTGCAGATGGCGCAAAGCCACCAGCAACTGCGGCAGCTGGAAATGAGCGGCAGCTTCGACGAGGCAAAAGTCCGCGAGCTAGCCTCGCAGCAGACGCGGAACGTCACCGAGCTCATCGTGCAGAAAGCGCGCATCGGGTCGGAACTCGTCCAGATTCTGACTCCGGAGCAGAAAGCCAAACTGAGCGATCTGATGACTCAGCATGAGCAACGGTTCATGAATCACATACAGGGGCAGGGACAGACGCAGAGTCAGTAGAAGAGCCGGTAGTGGCTCAAGTTGAACACAATGCCCCACTACGGTGTCATCCTGAGGGACTTCAGTCCCGAAGGATCTGGCGCGCACCGGCACAATTGCGGCGGGCAAATACATATCCGCTTCACGCAAGATCCTTCACGGCCTGAAGGCCGTTCAGGATGACGCCTTGAAATTAGAGGTAGAAATTTCGAACTGAGCCACTGCTGAAGAGCCTTTGCTCGTCAGCCCTTAATCTTCACTTAACAGACAACGAGAAAGGAAGAATAGATCTGTGGCCACTACAGTCGTTGACCGAGACCTGATCCAGGTGATCGCCGAGGAAATGGCCATCGGGGTGGAGACAGCCGTCGACCGCTGGATGGCTCAGATTGACTTGGCCCTCACCGACATGCATCTCACAACCCTGGGCAGGCTAGACGCTGTGCGTGAAATCGTGGAGAGCTACAAGCACCTGACCGGCAAAGTTCAATTGGATCGCAGAGGGGCCTGAGCTCACATCCTCTTAGAATTGCTATGAACGCTGTATATGTTTACCTCATCGCCTCGAGCTGGTTCTTTCTTTTCGGCTGGATTGTCCTGCTCCTGGTCGCGTACGCTCTCGCTTTCCGGGGCGATTCAGCCTAAGTTGGGCCTGGAACTGTGACCTTAGGCGGAGCTACGCTTCCACGGGATATTGCATCAGCGTCAAAACTGAAGCCGGTGCTGCTAGAATCACATCTATTAGAAGCACATGCTGCCCAAGAGCCTGCGTCCACTGTTTCCCTACCTGAAGAAGTACCGCCGCAGCTATGTAGTCGGTACCATTTGCGTTTTCTGCAACAACGGGGTCTGGATTCTGTTTCCCCTGGTGCTGCGGCGCGCGGTGGATGATCTGCACCTTGGAGTGAACCGCGAAAAGCTACTGACATACTCCCTGCTCCTGATGGCGGTGGCTGCGACCAAGAGCATTTTCCAGTTCCTGACCCGCTGGATCCTGATCGGCATCTCTCGCGAGATCGAGTTTGACTTGCGCAACGACCTGTTCCGGCACCTGGAGAGTCTTTCGCACTCTTACTACCAACGTACTCGCACCGGCGACATCATGGCCCGGGCCACCAATGATTTGAATGCCGTCCGCATGCTCTTGGGGCCGGCCATTATGTATTCGGCGAATACCATCGTGTTTACCGCCGGCGCGCTGGCCTTCATGCTTTCGATCAGCCCCAGGCTGACCATCTACGCCTTTTTGCCGCTACCGGTGGTAAGCATTGTGGTGCAATACTTCGGAAAACAGATTCACGAGCGCTTCGAGAAAATCCAGGCGATGTTTTCGGAGATTTCGGCACGGGCCCAGGAGAATTTCTCCGGCGCCCGCGTGATCCGCGCCTACGTACAGGAAGAGCCGGAGATCGCGGCGTTTGAAACTTCCAACCGGGAGTACATCCGCCGCAGTCTGAAGCTCGTCCGCCTGATGGGAATGCTCTGGCCCACACTTGAGACTATGCTCGGCCTCGCTATTGTGCTGGTGCTTTGGCTGGGCGGACGCGAAGTCCTGTTCGGGCGCATTACAGTTGGCGGCTTCGTCGCTTTCAATACCTATATGGTGCAATTGACCTGGCCCGTGATCGCACTGGGCTGGGTCATTAACATTTTCCAGCGTGGAACGGCGTCCATGGGACGCATCAACGAAATTCTGGTCGAGAAGCCGGAAATCGGAGATAGCCCGGCAGTAAAGGCAGCGAGCGAGAGCGCCCGCTCTACACCGATTCGCGGCGAGATCGAGTTCCGGGGATTGAACTTTGCTTACAACGGCGTCCCCGTTCTGCACGATGTCACTCTGCGAATCCCTGCGGGAAGCAGCCTGGCCATCGTCGGCCCCACGGGCTCCGGTAAAACCACGCTGGTGAGCCTCATTCCCCGCATTTACGATGCTGCGCCGGGGAGCGTGTGGATCGATGGCAAGCCGGTGCGTGAATATCCGCTGGAGTCGCTGCGCCGCCAGATCGGTTTTGTGCCGCAAGAGACCTTTCTGTTCAGCGAAACCGTGCGTGAAAACATTGCATTCGGCAAAGAAGATGTCGCCGATGAGGAAGTACGCTCGGCGGCGGAGGCTGCCAATATTGCCCACGATATCGAAGACTTTCCCGAGCAGTATCGAACCATGGTCGGCGAACGCGGGATTACGCTTTCCGGCGGACAGAAGCAGCGCACTGCAATTGCGCGCGCCATCATCCGCAATCCCCGCATCCTGATTCTCGATGACGCACTTTCCAGCGTGGATACTCACACCGAAGACAAGATCCTCAACCATCTTCGCGAAATCATGCAGGACCGGACCACGATCTTCATCTCCCATCGCGTTTCTACGGTCCGCAATGCCGACATGATCGCCGTACTGCACGCCGGCCGCGTGGTGGAACTGGGCACCCACGATGAATTGCTGGCCCGCAACGGCTACTATAGCGACCTCTATAACAAGCAGTTGCTGGAAGAGGAACTGGCCGAGGTCTAGAACCCTTTAACCACAGAGGACACTGAGGACACAGAGTATAGTGGCTCCTCCGTGTACTCTGTGTCCTCTGTGGTTGGCCTCTTTGCGTGAAGCGCAAACAAAGGCCGCGGAGGATACAGAGTATGATGTGCCTCTGTGTACTCCGTGTCCTCTGTGGTCAATCTTTTTGCGTGAAGCGCGTAGCCACCCCCGAACTGCTCGATACGGACTCCGGCACGCCGGCGGAGGTCGCCGCCTCTCTCGGCGATCTGCGACGAATCAATCGCTGGTTCGGAGGGGTCTCCACTACCGAGCAGATGGTCAGGCGCGTAGCCCGGGAAATCAAGGCGCCGTGCCTTTCCCTGTTGGAAGTTGCTTCCGGCTCGGGATATGTCCCCGCGACTGCCAGAGAACGACTTCAGCAGCGCGGATTGAATCTGCAAGTTACGTTGCTCGATCGTGCGCTGTCCCATTTGAACAACGGAAACCGGGCGGTCGTGGGTGATGCTCGGGCGCTCCCCTTTCGAGACGCAGGCTTCGATCTGCTGGGCTGCAATCTGTTCGCTCATCATCTAAGCCCGCTGGACCTGGTGCAGTTTGTTGACGAAGCCTTGCGCGTATGCCGGATTGCGGTGCTGATCAATGACCTGGTCCGGAGCCCGCTGCACCTGTCGCTGGTGTATGCCGGAATGCCCCTCTACCGGAGCCGCATCACACGGCACGACGCTCCGGCTTCCGTGCGCCAGGCCTACACGGTGGAAGAAATGCGAAAATTATTGGCTCAAACCAGGGCGGCCCGCGTGGAAATTCATCAGCACTACCTGTTTCGCATGGGGGTGATAGCGTGGAAGCAGTGAGGTTGGAAGCGATGCCGTCCTGGAAATGTAGAATGTCATCCTGAGCAAGGATGCCTCTTCGCGCAGCGAAGCATCTGCCGCGCCCAGGATGATATTGGGGTTGGCCGAGGGCTGACGGCTGAAAGCTGACGGCTGTTTCTGATGCTTACCTACGATCTGATCATCATCGGTGGCGGTCCGGCGGGCACATCCGCTGCCATTTCTGCCGCCCGCTGCGGCGCCCGCGTCCTGCTCCTGGAACGTGGACGCTTTCCCCGCCACAAGGTGTGCGGCGAGTTTGTCTCGGCTGAATCTCTTGGCCTGCTCACGGATCTTCTTGATCATCAGCATGCGACGCTGTTGCGCGATGCAGTGCGCATCCCGCGCGCTCGTCTTTTCCTCGATGGCCGCACCCTTCAGGCCAACGTGGATCCGCCTGCCGCCAGCATTGCCCGACTGGACCTCGATGCCGCACTCTGGCACTCGGCCAAGAGCTCTGGCGTGGATGCCCGGCAGCAAGTCACGGTCCAGACCATCTCCGGCTTCGGTCCGTTCCGCATCGTGAGCAACGGCGGGGAGTTTGAGACACGAGCCTTGGTAAATGCGTCCGGGCGATGGTCGAATTTGAATCTCGCATCCAAAGAAAATGGCATGCGCCATGAAAAGTGGCTCGGACTCAAGGCTCACTTCGCTGAACCACTGTCAGAGCCGTCGGTGGACCTGTATTTCTTCGATGGTGGCTATTGCGGGGTCCAGCCCGTCAGTGTCGCTGCCGAAAGCTCAAACCGCGGACGGGTAAATGCTTCCGCCATGGTGCGCGCTGACGTGGCCAGCACTCTGGATGAAGTCTTCGCTCAGCACGCTGCGCTGCTCGACCGCAGCCGGCACTGGACTTCGTTGAGTGATCCCGTAAGCACCTCGCCGTTGATTTTCCGTCCGCCGCAGCCGGAGCGTGATTGCGTCCTCATGGTAGGAGACGCCGCGGGTTTCGTGGATCCATTTGTGGGCGACGGGATTTCAGTAGCTTTACGCAGCGGGTCGCTAGCCGCGCAGTGCCTTAAACCCTTCTTTGCCAGAGAGGCTTCCCTGCCCGATGCGGTACGCCGATATTGCGAAGCCTACAAGCAATCGCTGTTGCCGGTGTTCCGTGCCTCTTCCAAAATCCGACGCATGCTTGTCCTGCCACGTTCCGTCCGCAGACCGCTCCTGTTTGTTCTGGAAAGCAGTCCGGCAATTACGAACTATCTGGTGCGCCAGACACGCTGAGCTTCGGGTTGACTATGAGAGTCCTTCGACGACGCTAGCGCACGACCAGGACTTCGCGAACGTTGTCTCGTGCGAGGAAGAACTTGATGGACGCAAAGTCGCGGAAGAGATTTTCGATGTTCCGGTTGTTGAACACCCGTTGCAGGCGGAACTTGCTTGCCGGAACCCCTTTTTTCCCGTCGCCGCGGGCGATGTGCTGCATCTCCAGTACGTCGCCACCCACGATGTGATACCTGTAGCAGGGTGCGTCCGGCCCCGCCTCCTGGGTGTGGAAAAACGCCAGCAGCATGCCTCCAGGCTTGAGCAAGGACCACAAGCGTCCGACTACCGGCTTCACCAGGCTTTCGTCCAGGTAGTCGGGCAGATTCCAACACAGTACGATGTCGAACTGCGCGCCCGGATAGACCAGATTTTCCGTCAGAAAGCGCTTGCTGTCGAGAACCGGTTTGCCGGCTTCATCTTTGATGAGCAACGACGGTTCCGTGGAAGAAACCAGCACGTCGTCACTGTAGATCTTATGCCCGCGCTCGGTGCAGTAGCGGATGTTGGCCGGAGAGGTGGATCCGAGATCGAGTATGCAGAGCGTTTCTTCCGACTCCAGCGATTTAATCAGCTGGGCCAGGCCGCTGGAGCGGCGCGTGAGCTTCGATCCCCCAGTGGCCGCCGAATTCGGCGTAGCGCTGTCTGATGAGCGAAAGAGTTTCATGAAGCTGTGTGCCCCTGACGCCGTTGGCAACCACTTGGCGTCCAGTTCATTCCCTCCTCGGAGCGCAACCTGTCGTCAGCCGAAGAGAATTCGGGGGCAGGAATTATTTGCCGTCGCTGGTCTTTGACGGCACCGCGGAGCCACCGCCTGCGGAAGCAGAGCCCGCTGCGGCGGAGGCACTGGTGGCTTGCGCAGGCCTGGCCCCATCCGTCTTGGAGATATCCCTCTGGATATCCACCTTGCCCTTGAAATACGCGCCCTCTTCGATGGCGACTCGCTGCGTGACAATATCACCCACGGCGATGGCGGATTTGGTCAGCTCAGCCCGCTCACCGGCATGGATATTGCCTTCCAGCTTGCCCTGAACGATCACGCCCTTGGCATTCACGTTGGCGCGAACCTGCCCGTGGGGACCGATGATCAACCGGTTGCCGGACAGCTCAATGCTGCCCTCAACCTGGCCGTCCACGTACAGATCCTCGCTGCCGGAGAGTTCTCCCTTGATGATGACGGATTTACCGATATGCGCAAACTCTGCCGTCTTCGGCGTCTCCATAGATTTCGGCCTCCTCGGGCAAATTTCCCACTTCAGACTAGCGCAGGAATTGTAGGTAACCTGTGATCTGCCAGGGACAGAAAGACATTAGGAAAAACACGCCCCCGAACAGTTGCGAACGCCATTTCCTCTTCATCGAACTATATCCCACAGCGACCAGCGGGGCAACCTCGCAAACCTGGAATCAGCTGCGAAACTGGTAGCTTTCGCGGTTCCAGCACTGCGGGCTCAACGCCAATTAGACAACGTGCCAGAGCTGTTTTTCGTCTAATCTAGTTGGGGTGCACTTATCCATTATGAAACTGATCCGATTCCGGAAAGCTTCGCGAGTGGTGCTTGCAGCACTGGCACTCACCGCCGGGATAGGGAGTGTTGCCGAGGGCCCTCCTGCGGTAGCACCTGTGGAACTGGTCAGGCGCGCAGTCGCGAACGAAATGAAGTCTGGCAACCAGACGAAGAAGTACATGTTCCGCGAGCGCAAGCAAACGCCCAACGGTTCGCAGACCAAACTGCTGGTGGAAACTCTGGATGCCATGGCAGGCATGGTCGTCGCCTACAACGACCAGCTTCTTAGCCAAGACCAGCGTCAGGGCGAATATAACCGCCTTCAGCGCTTTTTGAATGATCCGGAAGAGTTGGGTCGCAAACGAAAGCAGGAAAAGGAAAATTACGAGCGGGTGAAACGCATCCTCAAGGCTTTGCCAGACGCTTTCCTCTATGAATACGACGGCACTGAAACGGGCAAGCCGGGAGTGGGGGAACCGGGCCGCCAACTGGTGCGCCTCAAGTTCCGCCCCAGTCCGAACTACGACCCGCCAACGCGTGTCGAGCAAGTCCTCACCGGGATGCAAGGAATCGTGCTGATTGATACGCAAAGGCAGCACATCGCCGCGATCGACGGCACTCTCGCCAAAGAGGTCGGCTTCGGATGGGGCATCCTTGGCCATCTCGACCGTGGAGGACGTTTCCAGGTCAACCAGGCCGACATTAGTGACGACAACTGGGCCATTACCCGCATGGATCTAGCTTTCACCGGCAAGATCCTCTTCTTCAAGAATCTCAACATCAAGTCCACCGAGGTTTACAGCGATTTTCGTCCCGTGCCCACGGATTTAACTTTTGCCCAGGGGGTGGACCTGCTGAAGAAACAGCAAGCCACAGTGGCGGAAAACCAACAACAGCAGGGAGGCAGCAAATAGCAACGCGTTGGGAAAACTCGAAACCAGAAACCTTCGGTTGCTCACTCCGCTGCGATCGTTTCTTTACGCACGGTAAGCTTCTCGATCAGACCCTCGCGAATCCGGTATCCGGTTCCCGGCTCCTCGCTGACCGCAATTGTTCCACGGGTGCTGACTTCGACTTCCGGTTCGATGAGGTCCTCCTTCCAGTAGCGTTTTGAGGCGGAGACATCGCCGGGCAGGCGAAAATTCGGCAACGTGGAAAGCGCGATATTGTGGGCGCGCCCCACCCCTGATTCGAGCATGCCACCGCACCATACCGGAACGTCGTTGTTCTGGCAGACGTCGTGCACCTTTTTGGCTTCGCTGAACCCTCCTACACGGCCCACCTTGACATTGATGATGCGGCAGGCTCCGGTCTCGACGGCAGCCGCCGCGTCTCGCGCATGGCGAATAGACTCGTCCAGGCAGATCGAAGTGCGCAGCTCGCGCTGCAGCCGGGCATGGTAGTAAATATCGTCGTTCCAAAGCGGCTGCTCAATCATCAGCAGTTTGTAGCGATCGAATTTGCGCAGGTGCTCGACCTCATCGAGGGTATAGGCGGAATTGGCATCACAGCTCAGCAGGATATCGGGCCAGCGCGAGCGAATCCGTTCCAGCACATTCAAGTCCCAGCCCGGTTTTACTTTCACCTTGATGCGGCGGTAACCCGCGGCGAGTTCCTTCTCCACATTCTCTAGCAGCTGTTCGACGGAATCCTGAATGCCGATCGAGACACCGCACTGAATCTCCCGTGTCGTCCCGCCCAGCAGCTTCCACAGGGGCAGTTGTTTTTGCCTGGCCTCGGCGTCCCACAGCGCATTTTCAATCGCAGCCTTGGCCATGCGGTGCCCGCGCACTCTCGCCATGAGGCCGGCACTTTCGTGAGCTGCGGTCATCGCGCGCCTCAGCACGGCTGGGGCCAGGTGATGCCGAATGGTGGACCAGGCTGTCTCGATCCATTCTGAACTGTAAAACGGATCTTCGGCAGCGACACATTCTCCCCATCCATCCACTCCTTCACAGCGAGCCGTGAGCAGCAGGATGCGGCGGCTGTGGGTCCGGCCAAAGCTCGTCTCAAAAAAATGGACGAGCGGCATATGGATTTCGCGCAGTGTAATGGTTTCAATCTTCATGAGGATTCAATGCTAGTAAAGCCACTTTTCGTCCCATCGGCCCAGCAGGAACTTGCCATTCCCCGCCTCATCGCGTTCGTACCCCAGGACCGCCAAGCCGTCGGAAAACGCCTGTAGAAAATCGCGGCGGTTGCACTCCTGAACTTCTGCGGCACGATCCCGTGTCACGGGTGAGGCTTTCCAGTCGTATATTTGTGCCGGAACCGAGATTGTCTTCAGCGTCTCAAACGGACCACGTGGGGACAGCCGCCCTCGGCTGCCCGGTCGCCCGGAGGGCGATAAGCGGTGAAGTCGAGCTCCGCTCGACTGGACAGCCGAGGGCGGCTGTCCCCACGTGGTCCTTGCTTGCCCCGGATCACCGGGCGACGAACCCATCAAACTCTCAACCCGTTTCGACTTCAACCACCATTCCGCGACCAGTCGGTCCGAAGGTAGCCCGCCCTGCAGGGGCGAAGAGGTGATCCCATATTGGTTGACGTTATAACGGCGCGCAATGGCTCCCAGTCGCTCGATGTTGAGATACGCATTCTTGATTTCCAGAGGATCGAACGTCCACTCGATCAACTCAAATCCCTGCACCAGTGCGTCCTCCCGCTGAAAAAGTTTGACCTTACGTCCCAGCCCGGCATCGCGATATTGGCGGCGCACCGCCAGCATCTGCGAGTGCAGGTAGGAATGTCCGCCCCGCGCGCCCGGCACAGAAAACGCGAACGCCACCATTTTCCCGCCCTCGAACGCGCCGATGACCTGCCCCCCGATTTTCTCCGCCACCACAAACATGCGCAGCGGCACGAGTTCCGCGTCGGTAAAATTCCAGACTTCCTTCTGCAAGGCGACGCAGGCGGACATTTCATCCAGAGTGTGGCACTTGCGGATCGCCATCGTACCTGCAGTCATCTGGCCTCACGCTCGTTCTCCCGCAGTTGCAGTTTTGCCTGCTGCCACAACGATTCCAACTCCGTCATGGATGCCTGCCCCGGGCTGCGTCCGGAAGCGCGCAACTGTTCCTCCATCCACTGAAAGCGCCGCCTGAACTTGCGATTGGTTTTTCTCAACGCCGACTCGGGATCGAGCGAAAGATAGCGGGCAATATTCACCAGTACAAAGAACAGGTCGCCAACCTCGTCCTCCAGATGCTGCCTGAGATCCTCAGGAACTTGCTGTCTGCCCGCCCCCGCCAGCCCGCGCGCGTGCGGTTGGGGACCGGGTGCCGGAAACTCTTTCAGGTGTTCCTGAAGCTCCTCCGTTTCCTCCTGGAGCTTTTCAAACAGCCCGCCAATTTCAGGCCAGTCGAAGCCCGCCTGCGCGGCACGGGAACTGAGTTTGTAGGCTTCCATCAACGCCGGAATCGCTGTAGAAACCCCCGCCAGCACGGAGTCTGGCGGGCTCGCAGGTTCGCCCGCGTCTGCCACTCGCTTCTTTTTTTCTTCTGTCTTGAGAGTTTGCCAGTTGCGCAACACGTCCGACGAAGTCTCAGCCTTCACATCGCCGAAAACGTGCGGGTGCCGGTCTACCAGCTTCTTGGAGAGACGATCCAGCACCTCGTCGATTGAGAATGTGCCCGCGTCCTTGGCCATCTGGGCATAAAACAGGACCTGGAGAAGCAGATCGCCGAGCTCGCCCGGCAGCTCATCCCAGTCGCGATTATCAATGGCTTCCAGGACCTCGTAAGTCTCCTCCAGAGTGTAGGGTTTGATCGAGTCGAAGGTTTGTTCCCGGTCCCACGGACATCCGCCTGGACCGCGCAGGCGGGCCATGATGGAAACCGCGCGTTCGAAGCGTTCCCCAGTGGTTGGCATGAGCCCAAACACTCTAAACGAGATGCGCGTGTACGAGCAATGAAGGCCGCAGCTTAGAGAGCCGTTTCCAGCTTGGCTGATCCTCAACCCTCTACCAGCGTCATCCCTCACCGGGCTTCAGCCCGGTGAGGGATCTTGCGCGCATCTCTGCGGGCGTCGCACGAGGCGCTCCACACTAGATCCTTCGTGGCCTGAAGGCCGCTCCGAACGTCACGCGGAATGATAGGTCAACCACGACGATTCACAACGATTTACTGGACATCCACTTCCATCTATCTCTTAACCTTTAGCTCTAACGACCGAATATTCGACATGAAATATTGCAGCGAGTTTTCCCGTTACCCGCTGGACCTGGGTTATCTTTGAAGTTCTAGTCAACGGTCGCACGGTATCCTTAGAACTTTGCGCCGTCCAGGCTGCTGGCGTCATCTCGACATGAACTATGCCCCTGCAATCCGGCGACCCCTAGAAGGCGAACACTTCCAGGTGATCGTCATCGGGGGCGGGATCAACGGGGTGGCCATCGCACGGGAGTGCGCCCGCGCCGGACGGCGCACGCTTCTGGTCGAGCAGCACGATTTCTCAGCCGGGACCACCAGCCGCGCCACCCGCATCATCCACGGCGGCCTGCGTTACCTGGAACACGCGGAGCTCGGACTGGTGCGCGAGTCTCTGCTGGAACGCCGGCGTTTGCTGCAAGAGCGGCCACACCTGGTGCATCCGGTTCACTTCCTGCTTGCGCTGGATGAGAAGAGCGGTCGCAGCGCCCTCGCCGTACGCACTGGCCTGTGGCTGTATCGCCACCTGGGCGGGGGAAGGCTTCAAGCCGACTCTGGCCGGGAGAATGAGCGCAAACTGGAGCGCCTGCTGGATTCTGGACGGCGTTGGTCGGTTTTCAGCTACGAAGACGCACAGTGCGAATTCCCCGAACGATTGGTAGCAGAATGGCTGGTGGAGGCCATGGCATCAGGTGCAGTGGCGCGCAATCATGCCGAGGTGCTGGCCGTTGATGTCCGCCATCGGCGTGCCGTGGGCGTGCTGCTGCGGGATCGGCTTACCGGGAAGGAAGAACGCGTAGAGGGCACCTGGATCATCAATGCGACCGGCCCATGGGCCGACCGGCTGTGCCTGCGCTCCCACATCGAGACGGAACATCCCATGGTGGGCGGGGTCCGCGGATCGCACATCGTGATTCCCCGATTCGCAGGCGCTCCCGATGCAGCCGTGTACACCGAAGCAGTGGACAAACGCCCGATTTTTGTCATCCCCTGGAATGAACAAGTACTGGTTGGCACAACCGAGGTGGCAGACCAGGGAGATCCTGCCAAGGTCCAGGCCTCGCAGGACGAAATTGAGTACCTGGTACGCTCCCTGCTTCACCTGTTTCCGCGGCTCAAGCTGTCTGCCGGCGATATCCGTTACACCTTCGCCGGGGTTCGCCCTCTCCCCTTTGCCCCCAAGGAAAAGGCCGCCGCGGTAACCCGCAAGCACTATCTTCACGATCACAGAGACGACGGCGCGGAGCACATGATTTCCGTGATCGGCGGCAAGCTGACCACAGCCTCGGAACTGGCACGGCAATGCGCCGCCAAGATTGGAGTCAGGCAAAAATCGTCCGGGACCCTGGCTGTCGTTTCGGTGGAGAGTGTCGACCGGCTGCTGGACCGGTGGGTGACAGAGATTGGCAACGCGGGAGGACTGAGCGAAGACACGGCTCGCAGCATCATGGAATGGCACGGCCAGCGCGGACTGGAGATTTCCCTTATGGCGCTACGCCATGCCGAGCTGCGGGCGCCGCTTTGCTCGCATACGGGTCATATTGTGGCTGAGGCAGTGGATGCGTTTGCCGGCGAGTGCGCGGTTACCCTAGGCGATGTGTTATTGCGGCGTGTACCCGTGGCGCTGGGTGCTTGCTGGTCGCCGGCCTGCAGCCGGGAGGCGGCGGTCCGCATCGCCGCGCTCATGGGATGGAATGATGCACAATCCGCGGCTGAACTGGAGGCATTTGAAGTCGAACGAGTCACCTTCCTTCGCAAGCCCGCACGGATAGACGGCCTTCCGGGAGCGGCCGCAGATTAGTGCTTGTCAGTACGACCGAAAACCGCCTCTCACCCCGATTCATCTCAAGGTGTGCGCCAGAAGTTCGGTATCATCGGAGATAATCCCATCAACCTCCAAGCTGGCGAAGCGAAGCATAGCTTCCCTGTCATTGACTGTCCAAACGAAGATCTTGAGGCCAGCCCCCTGGACGTTTCGCACCAGCTTCCCGTCCACCAGCGACTGGTGAGCGATTACGTAGTCGACTGGCAGTTTGGGCCAACGGGCGAGTTCCACGGGCGTCTCGCAGATGATCCCGAGGGAGACCGCGGCGTTGCGCGCCTCCAGGTCCATTACAACGTCAGGAATAAACGAAGAAACGACATAACCCCGCTCGGGTGGATAGTCGTGCAGTGCAGCCAGTACCTTCGATTCCAGATCCTTTACTTTGAGCTCGATGTCCAGAAAAGCGCGGTTGCCATAACGCTGCACCACATCAGTCAGGTGCGGGAGTTGAGGCAACCGGCTGGCCCGCGCGCGCGCGACCGTGATCTTGCCGACCTTAGGATCATGGCAGACCACCGCGGTCCCACAGACAGTAAGGCGAACGTCAAACTCAAACCCATCGCAGCGATGTTCGAGGGCAAGATCGAAAGACGCGAACGTATTCTCAGGAACCCTGGTGGACACACGTGCGCCGCGATGGCCGAGGAGAAGGGGAAGATTGGCCACGGGCTATTTTAAGCCGGAATCGATTTAGCGATTGTAAGCTTTCGGTGGAAAAACTAGTCCAAATCGAAATCCCGGATCGGCTTCCCCGTATCAGGAGACTCTTTGGCTTTCTTGACCGCTTCCTGGAATTTCTTTTCCAGCAGGTCGGAGGCATGTTTTTGAGCCTCCACCGACTGCCGGAAGATGGAATCGCGCCGGCTGTCCTGTTCCTTCATGGCACGAGCAGCTTCTTCGATATCGGCAAACATCTTTGGCTTGAATGCGGCGGTGTGGGCGATAACACCTTTGATTTCAGCGTCCACCTTGAGGACCGCATTGCAGCATGGGCAGGTGACCTCGAACGGGGGGACGTTCTTCGCCATCATCGAATCATACCCCAAAAACTGCTAGTCATGACGCTGGAGCTTGATGGGGAAGATCTTGAACAGATTGAGCATCTCCCAGCCCAGAAGCACAATCGAGACCAGGACCACCATGATGGCGATGGTTTCTCCGAAGCTCAGGCGGGAGCGTGAGGTTTCAAAGCGCCTGGCGACCAGTCCCAGAATATTAAGTGTGGCGAAACCGAACACCAGTGCCCACAAAATGCTATAGATGTCGCCCTTCTTATCTGAATCCCCGAAGAACACCATGGCCTGGACTTGGTATCGGAAGGCGGAATCCAGCCACGTGGCGGGTATGGGGAGGGATGTCAGCAGCGAGGTGAGGGACAGGGGCATAGGTGCGGTGTCTGGGCGTCAGAAGAACACAACGTCACGGATTGCCAAAGGCAAAGATATTACCCTTTTCCGGTCGTCAAGTCAGCCGAATGGGCGAGATTCGCCGCCAAGGGCACCAAGGAACACACCGACTCTATTCAGCAGCGACGAAGTCCCGATCCTATCGCTGCGATAAAATGTCGCCGGTATGAAGAGATACCTGGTTTGGTTCTGCCTGTTGATTCCGAGCGTGGCGCTGGCCGCAAGCGCACAAGCCGCTCAAGGAAATCTTGATGCCAGGGCTCAAGCCGCTCTCTCAGTGGTGCGCGGCAGGATCAAGTTAGCGGGCCTCCAGCAACCGGTAAACGTGCTACGTGACCGTTGGGGCGTACCCCACATCTATGCTCAGAACCAGCATGACTTGTTCTTCGCTCAGGGGTTTGTGGCCGCCCAGGATCGCCTCTTCCAAATGGAGCTATGGAAGCGATCAGGCCAAGGCCGGCTCGCGGAGATTCTGGGTCCATCAGCCTTGCTGCGCGACGTCAATGCACGGCTGCTAAGTTATCGCGGCGACATGAAGGCCGAATATGAAAGCTACTCACCGGACACCGGGGAGATTCTCGAATCCTTCACCGCGGGAATCAACGCGTATATCGCAAGCCGGCTGGCGGCAGCAGGGCAGGGCCTGCCAATAGAGTTTCAACTGGCAGGGTTCAAACCGGAGTTTTGGAAGCCGGCGGATTGCCTGAACCGCATGGCGGCATTCTCGATGACTGGCAACGCATTCGGCGAAATGGAGCATGCTCTGGCGGTAAACGCGGTCGGCGCGGATTCAGCCTCGCTGCTTTTCGATTTTGATCCGCCCGTGAAGTTAGATCCCGCACCGGGCACGGACTTGTCTGGATTCTCTCCCGCTTTGCTGCAGAATCTGGTCGGGAGCGATTCGCGGATCGAATTTCCCAAGCCTCCCGCCGAGGGTAGCAATAGCTGGACCGTCTCTGGCAAGCTCACCCGTACCGGCAAGCCGCTGCTGGCCAACGATCCGCACCGCGTCATCGCCCAGCCTTCTCTGCGCTACATGGTCCACCTGGTAGCGCCGGGATGGGACGTGATCGGCGCAGGGGAGCCGGGGCTGCCCGGCGTTGCCCTGGGACACAATCAAAACATCGCCTGGGGTTTTACCATTTTTGGCCTGGACCAACAGGACTTATACGTAGAAGAACTGAACCCGTCCGATCCCTCGCAGTACAAAACCGCACAGGGTTGGGAGAGCATGCAGGTGCGGAAGGAGACGTTCGGGATTCGCGGCGGCCCGAGTGTGCAGGTAGATTTGAAGTTCACGCGCCACGGCCCAGTCCTGTGGGAAGACGGCAAGCGTGCTCTGGCCTTACGCTGGGTCGGCGCGGAACCTGGGACCGCAGGCTATCTCGGTTCGCTGGCCGTGGACCGGGCGCAGAACTGGCAGGAATTCGAGACGGCGATGCCCCGCTGGAAAGTTCCTTCCGAAAACATCGTTTACGCTGACCGCGCGGGTAACATCGGCGAGCACTCCACCGGCCTCGCCCCTGTCCGCAAAAACTGGACCGGACTGCTGCCGGTGCCGGGCATCGTAGGCTATGAGTGGTCCGGGTTTGTGGCCAATGCCGAGCTGCCGCATCAATACAATCCCGCTGCCGGGTTTGTGGCAACGGCGAATCACAAGATGATTCCTGAAGGATATCCGTACAAAGTGGGTTATATGTGGGCGCCGCCTTATCGATTTCAGCGCATCAGGCAGGTGTTGCAGCAAGCACGGACGGGGAAGAAATTGGATGTGGAAGCTATGCAGCGTCTGCAGTCCGATGTGCTCTCGTTGCCGGCGCAGGAACTGATCGCATTGTTGCGCGCGGCCGTGCCGCGCCAGAAATCCACCGCCGCTTCGCGGCTCCTCTTGCCATGGAATTGCGAGATTGAGCGCGACTCGGCGGCGGCTGCGCTCTACGAAGTCTGGCTGCAGATCGTAACCCGGGAGACGATGAACCTGGCGGTGCCATCCGCGGCAAGGACGATGATTGAAGATTGGTCTCCCCATCAGGTACTGGACTTTCTCGAAGGTATCAACCATCAAGGTATCGACACGCTGGTTGTGACGCGAGATGTCATGCTGCGAAAAAGCCTCGAGGAAGCCTGGAGCGCGATGGAAAGACTCCAGGGGCCAGACCCGGCAAAGTGGTCGTGGGGGCGGCTGCATCTAGTCCGCTTGCGTCATCCCGTGAATCAAACACCGAACGCAGCAAGCGTCACTGATCTGGGACCCGTGCCACGTCCCGGGGATGAATACACGGTCAATGCCACCGGATATTCCGGCAGCTCGTTCGATCAGGTCTCCGGCGCGAGTTATCGCGAAATTCTCGATCTCAGCGACTGGGACCACTCGGTCGCGGTGAATGCGCCCGGGCAGAGCGGGCAGCCAGGCAGTCCCCATTATTCGGATTTGTTAGCACCGTGGAGCGAAGGAAAATACTTCCCTCTGGTTTATTCGCGGGAAGCAGTCGAGAAGGAGACGATGGATAGGATGACGCTGGAGCCGTAGAAAAGTTTCTAGTTCAGAATTCCTGGTTTCTAGTTCCGCGCACACCAATTCGCCTCGATCCTCGCACCTGTCATCCTGAGCGGAGTGTCTGCTTCGCTTCGCGAAGCAGACGCGAAGTCGAAGGACCCCTACCGTCTGAAACCCTGCCGGCATCCATACAGTCTTTCTATCACACGCTCACAGCACAAACCCCGACGTGGGCACACCGTTGCAAGGCAGGGGTCCTTCGACTCCGCAGGCCCATTCGCGAGCGAATGATCCCGCGGCGCTCAGGATGACAGGGAAACTATCTGGTGATCCAGGCAGTCGGTCCGAAGTGTGTCATACAGATTCCGCAGAAGTTCGGTGCCAAGGCGTGACACAAAGTACACCCCGCCGATCTCGCGTTCCTGCAAGACCCTGTTGGGATACAGCGCATTGCTGAGGACTTCGGCGTGACGTCCCAAAGTTTCGCTCTGGCGCAGCTCGGCGCGCGCCGCACGCGAACGCAGTTGCTCAAGCTGATGCTGCATCTTGGATCCGGCGTTGTCGGCTGCCTCCACTAACGTCTTATCCAGGCGTTGCAGAGACTGTTGAATCGAGGCCAGAGACTGCTTCAACGACGATGCTGCCTGATCGAAAGCGAGTTGCAAGTCTGGCGGCAGAGTA
>JBGQIG010000002.1:0-31308 GCA_041498365.1 Terriglobia bacterium
CCGTCGTTGAGAAACAACTGCGGCGGCTGCGCGTAGCCCACCCCGCGAACATCACGTACCGTGTCATCGATGTGCCCGTTCACGACTGCCAGGTCGAGAAATCCATCAAGATCAGCATCGAGAAACACGCACCCGAATCCCAATTTGTCTTTCGAGGCCAGTCCTACTCCGCTGGGCGTGGCCACGTCCGCGTAATTTCCGCCGCCCGAAGCCCGATACAGTCCGATCATCTCGTTATCGAAATTGGTGATGGCCACGCCGGAAGTTCCCGAGTTAGTAAAGTCGGCAACATCAACGCCCATGCCGGCGCGGGCCTTGCCCTCGGCGCTAAAAGCTATGCCCGCGTCCAGGGCGACATCTTTGAACGTCCCGTTGCGCTGGTTCCGGTAAAGTTTGTTGGGCTGGGTGTCGTTTGCAACCAGCAAATCGGGCCAGCCGTCCTGATCGTAATCGAGCATGGCCACACCCAGTGATTTCGAACTGCTGTCGAAAATCCCGCTGGTGGGCGTGACGTCCTCGAACTTCCCGTTGCCCAGATTATGAAACAGCCAGCAGGTTTCGCCGCGGTAGGCTTCGGGAGTGCAATAGGACTTGCGTTTTCCGTCCGGGCTACAAAAGACATCGTGCTCGGGAGACCACTTCACATAATTGCATACAAACAGGTCGAGCCGTCCGTCGCGATCGAAATCGAACCACAGCGCAGAGGTGCTGAACGCCTGCCGTCCGCCAAGCCCGCTGGCCGAAGTGACGTCCAGGAATTTGCCCTTGCCAGTGTTCCTGAACAAACGGTTTTGCCCAACGCAGGTCACGAGGATGTCAGGGTAACCGTCGTTGTTGTAGTCTCCGACCGCGACGCCCATGCCATACATTTCGACATCGAGGCCGGCACTGCGGGTAACGTCGGAGAAGGTGCCGTTACGATTGTTGCGATAGAGCTTCAGTGTGCTGCGTTCGCGCTTGTGCCCGGGCCAGTCCATGCCATTGATCAGAAGAATGTCCTGCCAGCCATCGCCGTCGTAGTCCAGAAAGGCGCAACCCGCGCCCAGGGTTTCGGGAAGCAGCTTGCCGCCATATGCGCCGCTATGGTGGCGGAACTGCAACCCCGCGCCGCCCGTCACATCGGCCAGCCGAAATCCGGGTGCTGGCTGCGGCGCAGCCAGCACATCCGGCAACAGACCTGAGGCGGATGCCAGGCCCGCCATGCCCATTAGAAAGTGGCGCCGGTTCACGGAAGGTTTACCAGACCGTTGCGGATGGCGTAAACGACCAGTTCGGCAGTCTTGTGGATTCCCAGCGCATCCATAATGTTGGCGCGGTGAACCGCGACGGTGTTCGCGCTCAGATCGAGCACGGCCGCGATCTCCTTGTTGGATTTCCCATCTACGATCATTTGCAGGATTTCGAGTTCGCGCGGGGTGAGATGTTCGTCCCGGTCACCCTTGAGCGCGACCGGCCGGCGGAGCTGCGAATCCAGTACGGTTTCTCCCGCCACCACTCGCCGGATTGCGGCTCCCAATTCCAGGTCCACAGCATTCTTGAGCACGTAACCGCGAGCGCCCGCATCCAGAGCCTGCCGGACCAGGGTCTCTTCCGGATGCATGCTCAGCATGAGCACGAGCGTTTCGGGATGCTCTTCGAGAATCTTCCGCGTGGCCAGCAGGCCGTTCATTCCGGGCATGGCGCAGTCCATCACGACCACCTGGGGCCGAAGCTCGTGCGTCAGTCGAACCGCTTCGGCGCCATCCCCGGCTTCGCCCGTCACCACGATGTCGGGCTCATCTTCCAGGATGCGCCGGAATCCGCGGCGCACCAGGCTATGATCGTCAACCAACAGGACAGAAATTTTATCCGCCATGCGAATCCAGCTTCTCCTTCGGCACTTTCAATCGAACCAAGGTGCCACCGTGCGCCGGCCGGGCAAATTCGATGGCGCCACCCAACAGTTCGGCCCGCTCCCGCATGGCCACCAGCCCCATTCCCTGTTTCACGGCCTGCGCCATGAATCCACGTCCGTGATCTTCCACTTCCAGCTCCAGAGCCGCGGGCAAAAAGCGCAGGCGCACCCAGACTTCCTTCGCTCCCGAATGGCGGGTGACGTTGTTCAGCGCTTCCTGCAGTACGCGATAAACATGGATGGCGGCGTTGCCATCCACGGAATACGCCGCTCCCGATTTCTCATAGGATATGTGAATGCCTGCCTGCCGTTCCACCACCGGCAGATACCAGTCGAGAGTACTCTCCAAGCCAGACTCGTCAAGCATTACCGGATGCAGCGCCTGGGAAAGACTGCGAACCTTGTCCAGTGTGCTTTGCGCGATCTCGGCAACTTCGCGCAGCTCGGCCCGCAGCGGCGAACCTTCCGGCACCTGGTTGCCCGCGCGTGACAGCATGGCCCCGACCGCGGTCAAAATCTGGCCGAACTCATCGTGCAGCTCCCGGGAAATATGGCGCAAAGTCGATTCCTGGGTTGAAATCAGTTGCTGGGCCAGTTCACTGCGCTGTTCGGAAAGCGCCGCCAGTTGCGCAAACAAGAGCCGGTTGGAGCGGATCGAGTACAGGCCCGTGAGCAGAATCGCCACCAGGGTGAGGGTTAGGAACAGATAGACCTGCCGCTGCACCCGGTCATAGATCTGACCGATGCGCAATGCCGCCTGTTCCTCGCTCTCGTTGTTCTGCACCAGCAGCCTCGCGACCGCCGTGCTCAGGGCGGCCTGTCGGGCTTGCAACGAAAGCTGTATCTGGGTCCGGGCTTCGTCCTGCTTGCCATCGGCAGCCAACGCGAACGTGCGATCGACTGCGTCCCAGAACTGGGCGAAGGAGTTTCCCAGATACTGGCGCTGCTCAGGAGTGCGGTCGGCCACAGCGACCTGCTCCTGCTTACGCAACGCGTCGTCCAGATCCGCCCGCACCCGCTGGAATTGAGCCCACCACGCCGTCAGAGGATAGGGTTCGTTATTGTCCAGCATGTCACGCATGGCGAGAGCAAGCGTGTTGAGATCATTTTGAATGCGCAGCAGCTGCAGAGAATCCTTGCGGTTGCGGTCCACCAGATTGTTCTGCAATTCTCGCAGCCCGGAGATCTGCCAGGTGACGTATCCGGAGCAGGCCACCACGGCGGCCAGCGTAATGATCAACCCCAGAAAGAGTCCCGGAGTGGGAGACCGATGAGGCGCATGCGAGCGCAGCACGTCCCGAGCATACAACGCGATGGCCCCAAGTTCCACCCGTCCAGGAACTGGGGTAGTGTCATCCTGAGCGCAGCTTGAGCGTTCGCTTGCGAACGCGCAAGCGGAGTCGAAGGACCCCCACCCGTGGCAATTCTGGTGGTTCCCGTGCATGGTTGGAACCAAGATACGGGAGAGCATTGCTGGCGTAGAGGTCCTTCGACTCACCAGCTCCTTCGCACGCGAAGGAGCTGGATCGCTCAGGATGACAAGTTGTTTGAGGATTGTGCAGCGCGCACGCAATTGGCTGCCTCGCCGCCATTTATACTTTGGAGCGTTGCGGGAGAACACATGAGAAAGCTGCTTTCACTCCGGACCTGCGCGGTCTGTTTGTTCGCTGCAGCAAACGTCCTGGCCAACACGTCGGCTCCCGAGTCGGTAGCGCTGGCTGAAAGCATCTATGCCGACTTGCTGGATGCTTACGGCGCCTTCAGCACCATCGATTCGGGTCTCATGAAGAGTTACGACGGTAAAGATCGCAAGGCCTGGGAGCGAATTTACCGTAAGAAGCGCGCCGCATTTGTTGCCCAGCTGTCGAAACTGCCCACCGATGGGCTCTCAAAGAGTGACGCGAGAGCGGTCAAGCTGATGCGTGCCAGCCTGCAAGATTTCCCCGCGGGCGCTTCAACTCTGTCTCCCACCGGCAAATGCAAGGACGCAAAGCGGACCAACCTTGAATACGATGCGCTGCGCGCGGCCCTGTATTCGTGCTTCGATGAGCTGGCGAACAATCTGCAATTCGAGGGCGCAACCGTCAACCGGGTATCCGCATTTAGCTTGCTGGAACAAATCAAGGAACCGGAACGGCGCAAGAACCTGTTTCTTGCTTTCATCCCGCTCTGGGAAACGGTGAATTCGAAGGATCAGCCGGACAGCCCCTATCGGCGCATGATCAAAATGGCATCGGCAGATGCCGCCAAGCATGGTTCCGCAATCACTGCGGCCGCCGATAGCCTCGGGGTTCAGTCGGTGGACGTCGAAAAATGGCTCGAACAAATTCTCGACACCTGGCGCCAGGTGAACGGAGACACTCCCGTCGAGCCCTGGGATTATCGATATGTCGGAGGCGAGTCGGGCCGTTTGCTTGATCAGGCCATTCCTCGGGAGGCGCTGCAGAAGATCAGCGAGCGTTACTACCGCGATCTCGGCGCCGATCTTAAGGATCTCGGAGTCTTGTATGACCTCGATCCCCGTCCGGGCAAAGCACCTCTCGCCTACACCGACCTGGTGAGGTCCGGCCGGATGGTGAACGGCGTTTGGCGGCCGGCGATTGCACGAGTTTCAGCGAACTACGGACGTGGCGGACTTTCCAATATGAATGAGTTGGTGCATGAGGAAGGCCATGCCGTTCACTTTGTCGCGGTCAGGGCTCGCCCTGCCTTTACCTATCCGGACAGCCTTCTGTTCATCGAGGCGTTCGCGGATGTTCCGTCGTGGAGTGTGTACGAGGCCGCATGGCAGCAAAAATATTTGGGCGCTTCCGCGTCCGAGTTCAACTCGCTGCGAAATCTTTATGGAGGGGTGATGCTGGACGTTGCCTGGGCTTTGTTTGAAATCAGAATGCTGCGCAATCCGGCAGCGGACCCGAACGCCTTGTGGACCGATATCACAAGCCGCTATCTGCACATTGTTCCGCATCCCGAGTATTCGTGGTGGGCGGTTCGCGTGCAGCTGGTGGATTCTCCCGGTTACATGGTGAATTATGGCTTGGGTGCTGTGATCACCGCTGAGATTCGGGTGCGCATCCAACAGTCTCTCGGGCCGTTCGCGACCGGAGATCCCCGCTGGTATCCGTGGATTTCGCAGCATCTGCTCCGAGCCGGCGGAGAATTCGAAACCGCCGAACTCCTGCGCCAGTTCCTTGGCCGCGCAGTTTCGCCTCAGGCCTTGATCGATGATATGCGGAGGCTGGCTCCATCGCAGAAAGTGGCAGACACGGACCGGCCACCCCAGTAATCTGCCCCGCAAGTTGTTTGCCGGAGCCAGCGCGTGAAGAACGGGTACTAGACTAGTCTTGCTTGGCGGGTGCGCTTTCCATGTCCTGCGGGAATGACTTGAAGGCCACCTCGCGTGTCTTCGACGAAGTCTTCTTGGTCGCGTCTGTGTTGTATTGGGTGAGAGCGCCCTTCAGCACGTAATAAGCTTCGTCTCCCACATTCTTTCCTGGTCCACGTTCGACTGTGCCTTTGAACTCGTACCATACTCCGTGCACCGTCTGAGTAGTGAAGCTCAAGTTTTTGCCGTCGAGCTGGCCGGATTTGAAAAATAGATCAAGAAACGCTCCGCGGTCGCTTTCCAGGTCGCCGTAGCGTGAGATGAACCCGGTCACTCGGCCTTCATCTTCGACTGTGAGTTGTACGAATTCTCCATCCTGCAAGAAGGAATACATACCGGAATAGTCTTCGGCTGGCTTTGTCGCGGGTGGATTTTGCGGAGTGTTCTGCCCGCTGGAGAATGTACACGCCAAAAGGAACAGGGCGGGAAGCAGCCTGAACAGTCTGACCATCTGCCTATTAGAGCATGGAAAAGCGTCGCCTTGGGTTGCAGGTGTAGCTGCAAAGGACGCGAAGCACTCAATTCGACCCTGCCTCACCAGGAGACCTCATCAGATTGAACACTACCATGAACGAGCAAGGATTTCGGGCCCGGACTGCAGGCTATAATTGGTGTTTCGCTCGTTGCGGTCTCATAGATGAAACCAGCCCCGGTACTCCTGGACCCCACGCCCGAACCAGCGTTGGAAGCAACGCATGAACCTGCATTTCTGGTGAACTTGCCCGCCTGGCACGCCGTTTTCTTTCGCAACCTCCTGGATCTGTTTCGGCCTCGTTCGCGATCGTCGTTTGCGATCTCCTCGCGGCCAGGCTCGTTTTGGCCCGATGTTTTCGTCCCCTCTCGTCTTCCGTGGAACCGATTCGTGCAGTCGGCAATCTGTCATGTGGCGGTGATCGCGGCGCTCTGGGGATCCGCCCGGCTCTGGCCACCCAGGCCCCAGGTCTTGGACACTCCCGTTTTTAACCACGCCGACGTAATCTACTATTCTCCTTCAGAATATCTGCCACCGCTCGATACCGGCGGCGAGCGAACACCACTCCCGCAAAAGGGAGAGCCGGAATACGCGCCCCAGGCAATCATTTCGGTGCCGCCAGAGGCGGATAATCGCACCCAAACGATTGTCACTCCTTCCGACGTCAAGCTGACTCATGACGTGCCGCTGCCGAATATCGTGGCCTGGTCGCAAACCCAGGCCCAGCCGACGGTGCCGCTCGCGTCTACGACAGCGGCGGCCACAAACCTTAGGTTGCCGGCGCCAACCCTCACGGCGATCGCGCCCGCACCGGAGACCATTCCGGCTACGACGAGTCGGGTTCCATCGTTGTCACAGCAAGGGGTAGCGCCAGCTCCGGAAGTGAACGCAGAGACTCATGCGCGGACTCTGCAGACTCCGCAACCCGCCATTGTCGAGCCGGCCCCACAAGTGGATGCGGCTTCGGCCCGCAGGCTGGGAGACATCAACATCGGGCATACCGACGTGGTCGCACCCGCGCCGGAACTGCCCATGGCCGAACAACGCGCGCTAACCGGCGGGGCGCAAGCCGGGCTCGGAAGCACTGGCTCAGCAGTCGTACCGCCACCGCCCTCGATTCCCGGCGACACCGGTTCTAGTTCTGGTGGAAGACTCATCTCGCTCGGCATTCACCCCGCTGCACTCCGCGAGCCAATGGAAATGCCGGCAGGGAATCGGCGCGGCACTTTTGCCGCGAGTCCCGCGGGAAAGACGGGTGCAGCCGGCACTCCTGACATTTCCGCCGCTCCAAACCACGGCGGGAGCGGTTCAGGCGCCGGCAAGAGCGGCGATGGGCTTCCTTCCGGTTTGATGGTGGGCGCAGGTCCCGATGCTCAGGCCACCTCAACAGTGGCCGGTCAAGGACAGGGAACCGGAAGCGGTGGCGGCGCGAGTGCTCCCCCCAGTTCTGACAGCTCACGCCTGATCGCAGATGCCACCCCGCCACGGGTCACCGCCACTCCGCCCCAGTCAGCGTCGCAGGTTTCCGAAGACAAAGCCACGGATGTCGATCATTGGATTTTCGGCGGCCGGAAGTTTTACTCCATGACCCTGAATATGCCGAACCTCAATTCAGCGGGTGGAAGCTGGGTGATTCGTTTTGCTGAACTCAATGGGAACGAAACCAAGGGCGAGCTGACCGCCCCGGTGGCCACGCAGAAAGTTGATCCCGCCTATCCGTTGGAGCTGATGCGTCGCAATGTGCAGGGAACGGTCACGCTTTACGCCGTCATCCGCAACGATGGGTCGGTAAGTGATGTACGGGTTCTGCGCAGCGTGGACGACCGCCTCGATCAGTATGCGCGCGCCGCACTGGCCGCCTGGCACTTTCGTCCCGCAACCAAGAACGGCAACGCGGTTGATCTCGAAGCCGTGGTGATGATTCCATTCAAGCCGGTAAGGAGCAAATCGGGTTTCTAGTGGTCAGTGGGCAGTGGGCAGTGATCAGGGGTCAGTAAGGCTGGCGCTGGCCACTGATCACTGACCACTGGTTTTCGCTCCCTTTCCTTCCAGCATCGCGTAAATCGCCGGATTGGAACACACTTCGTAGTACCAGCGTTCGGTCCAGTGCTCCAGTGAAAATTTCTGCGGATCAATTTGCGGAATGCGGCTGGAGCGCACCAGAATTTTCTTGAAAATATCATTGCCCACCGGCACCAAACCACCGTGCAGGCGGTAGGCTTCGCTGCCCCAAAGCGCCGGCAAATCGAGCTGGCATGGCGCAAGGGAAATTTCCTGCTGCAGCCGCAGAAATGCAGTCTCGCTCAGGCGAATTCCGTTCAGATTGTATTTCAGGATGAAGTCGTCCGGGCTCTCGCCGGCGTCGGCGTCGGTCACAGCCTGAAATGCGTAGACGTTGAACGGACTTTGCACCTGTTCGATGACTTTGCGCACGCGCTTGCTGCAGGAGGACAGCCGGTCACTCTCATTCAACGCCTCGGAAATCATGATCCTTTGTTCGCCATCCATCAGGTACATGGGGGCCGAATCCTGGAACGAAATTCCAGTCCCCAGTTCCAACGTGGGCAATCCCGCGCGCTCCAGGAGATGGTTGTAGCCGCGTACTATCTCGATGATCTCTCTGGCCAGCACGCAAGCCCGGCTCACGGCGAGCGGTGGCTCGCCTTCGTGTTCCAGCAGCGCGACGATAATCGCGTCGCCTTCGACAAACACTTTTCGCGCGCCGTACTTGGCCAGCAGCTTGTTGACCGGATCGTAGAAATTCAGGCTGAAGTAGGAAGCCGGGTTCATGCCCTTTTCCAGCAGCGATCGGGTGAGCCGTGACGAGTCCCGGATATCCGCCTTCAGAATCACGTGGCGCAAGACTTTGTCTTCGGATGGCTTTTGCTCTTCCGGCAACAGAAATTCGTAGAGCGTGCCGTTCATGGCCGAAAGTTCCCGTAACTTCCAATTGCCGATCAGATTGCCGCTATCGAGGGCGGAATTCAGCGCCTCCAGTCGCCGCAGATCGCGGTGGTAGCGCATAAAGTCGCGCAGAAAGCGTGCCGCCATTTTAGCCCGCTCACTCCCGCGGCAGCTGGCAACACGCGCCGTCGCCGAGTACAGGCTCTGGGCGGAAAGCTTGCCATGTTCTTCGATCAACTTCTCGACCCGGTCGCGCTCTTCGCGTGAGATCAGCCCGTTTTTCAATTGTTGCGCGTTGATACGAGGCGAATATTCGGCGAGGAGCGGCACCGCCTCATAGGACGCGATTACGTGGTCCATGAGCTTCTCCCGCTCCAGCAGTTCCACCCAGGCCTCCAGCCGCGCCTTCTGGGCCCGGCCCTCACGCGTGGTCTCGTCGGCCTGGCCCGCGCCTACCAGTTCATGAGCGTTTTCCGGGACATTCAGCCAGCCATCGACCACGCCATCGTCCTCAGCCTTCGGACCTAGATTCAACGAGAGCAGGAATTCACGGGCGACCCTGCGCACATTGGAAAATCGGTCCGGGTCACGATCAAAGTTGCCCAGCATCACGTAGTGCTCGGCGTTCAGGTAAGTGTCACAGCCGTCTTCTGTGAAGACCAGCGGGTTAAGAAAGAGCCGGTACTCGGCCTCGTTGCTGTTCCCGAATAGCGATCGGCGCATGCGCGCCAGCGTTTCCTTTTCGATTTCCCGCAAAATCCGGAACAATTCCTGCCCCGTCTTGCGCAGAATGATCTTCTTAGCCACCTGGAAACTGGCAACCCGCTCGCGGTACTCAAGGGCCTTCTGCTGGCGCACGCCTTCGTAACTCTTGAGCATCATGCGGCCGCGTTCCAGCATTTGGGCAAATTGAGAGTTCAATTCGATGCGCAGAAATTTGATGATCGCGGCTCGCGCCAGCAAATCGATCGACAGATTTTCTTCAGCCTTGGCGCGATTCAGGGCCGAGACATGCAGGTCAGCCAAAAGAGGCTTGAGCTCCGAACCCGTCTTGCCGGGCTGCGCCTTCGCGGCGGCCGTGGATCCAACAAAGTGATTGCCGCCCATCCGCTCCGTCGACTCAGCGGCCAGCAGCCCTTCCATGTTGCCGTGACGCACGATAAGGCGTGCGATCTGGAGCCGCGCCTGCTCCACAAACCGGGGGCTCAGATGTACGTCGTAGCGAAGGTTATCCACGCCCAGTTGCAGATCGTCCAGGGTAAGCTTGGGCGTGTAGCTGGTGAGCGCAGGAGGCTGTAGTTCCTCCGCGGATCGTCCCAGCCTGAAGATAGGAATGCGTGGCATCGTTGGCGGTCTCTGTTCGCTACGGTTGTCGCGCTAGGCTGATCAGGCTGGCGCGGAATAGCGGACCCCTAGGGTGCCGCTTCCTCGCCGTTAGATTGAGAGCGAGCAGGAGCGTATACCTGCGTTCCACTTCTACCCCTCGCAAACTGCTGATTTTCCTACGTATGCGGGAGCGTAGCACGCGTGCGGACCCCGGCCAACGTTACCCAAGTTACGTCTATGCAACAAAAATTGCGAGCTGTTCGCTAAGGGCGCGTCTCCAATGGATGGGCCGCCTTTTCGAAAAATTCGTTCTGGATTCTGAGGCTTTCCTGGTCTGCCTTGACCGCGCGGGTGGCTTTCACGATTCCGTCAATCCATGCGTTCATTTTGAACTTGCCCAACTCCAAAGTGGCAATGGAACCGTCTCCGGAATAGTGATTCGGAAAACGCGCATACCACCAGATTCCCGTATAGACGTTCTCCGGAAGCTTCTGCCGGCCAAGATCGGCTCCGGACTCGCTTTTGGCCCGATCCTGGTGCACCAGGTCGGGACGCGAGACCAGCATCGCCGATGTCTCGGCTTCACCCGCATGCCAGTCCAGGCCGGAACTCTTCCGCGGCGGCCCCCCGGGTGGCGTTTCAACCAGCCCCAACACGTAAACCACGTAGTCATGGGGCTTTTCCAGCTGGGTCTGGGCGAAAAACGGCAGCAAATTCTCATTTCCGCCGTGACCGTTCACAATAATGACTTTCTTACATCCATTCCGTGCCATCTCGTCGGTGGTTTCCTGCAAGAGCTCCAACTGTAACCGGCGGCTGTAGGCGACAGTGCCAGGTTCGTGACGAGCCTCAAAGATCTGGCCGAAGTAATACTCGGGAAAGACCACGGCATATTCCTGCTCGGCGGCGTGCAGGACCGCGTAACGCACGTCAAGTAGATCCGTGCCCAGCGGCAAGTGGGGGCCATGCTTCTCCAGAATGCCGAAAGGCAGCAGGCACGTACCTTGCGACTGCTGAATGGCAGAGCGGAAATCGGCCGCGGTCAATTCTTCCCAATGGGTCGATAACTTGGCTTGCGACCACCCCAAGACAGCGCAGAAAAGCAGCAATCCAACCACAGTCATGGCTTTGCGCATGAGGCCTTCTCCCAAGGGTGCGCATTTTAACACCGTCCCGATGCGTCGGCTTGTCCGGACTGCGATTGAGCCCGGTTGCGCTGCCACTTTCTCCTGCCATCACCTGAACTTTGGTTACTGTAGTCACCGTGCGTGAGCACAAGGGTCAAGGTATGATCTCTCGAATAGTGACCTCCATGAAAAGGCCGAAATTTCTGGTGTCGTTGACCACCGACGATAACGACTATCAGGTAGAACAAGCGGCAGCCGCGGAAGAAGCAGCGCGTCGCCTGGGCGTCGAGATTCAAATCGTTTACGCCGGCAACGACTCCATCACGCAGAGTCAGCAAATTCTGAACGTTATTCAGTCGCGATCCGACTCTCACCCCGACGGAATCATCTTCGAACCGGTGGGCGGGACGGCTCTGCCGCAGGTGGCTCGGGCCGCGGTGGCCACGGGTATTAGCTGGGTAGTCCTGAACCGCACCGTCGATTACATAGCGGAGATGCGCAAAGCGTATCGAGTTCCCATCTTCGTGGTCAGTTCGGACCACGAGGAGATCGGTCGTATCCAGGGACATCAGTTTGCCGCGCTTCTGCCCAAGGGCGGAACCGTGTTACACGTTCAGGGCCCTTCCGAGAGCCTGGCCGCCAAACAACGCACCACCGGTATGTATGAGACCAAGCCAGTCGATATACAGGTGAAAGTAATGCGGGCGCAGTGGACCGAAGCCAGCTCCTACCGGGCGGTAAGTTCATGGTTGCGATTGTCCACGTCCCATCAGAATCGTATCGATCTGATTGCAGCCCAGGATGATGGTATGGCCCTGGGCGCAAGAAAAGCTTTCCAGGAATTGCCGGACAGCGCGGCTCGCCAACGCTGGCTCAGTCTGCCGTTCATCGGATGTGACGGCCTGCCTAAGACCGGCCAGGCCTGGGTTAAAAGAGGACTGCTGACCGCGACCATCTTCGCGGGGCCGAACACAGGTCAAGCGCTCGAAATGCTGGTGAAAGCCTTCCAGACCGGCGCCATGCCGCCGGAACTCACGCTCACCGTACCCGTGTCGGTTCCAGCGCTCGACGCATTGGCCGCCGCCCAGGCGGAAAAAGCGCGCTTGCTGTCGGTTTAGAAAATCCAGGACTGCCCGTACTATCAGCGAGGCCTCGGGTTTTCTAGTTTCCTGTTTCTGGATTCCCCTGATCCAACGTGCTGCTTTCAAACCCGAAGCTACTCTTGATAAATTGATGGTCGCTTGCCCAAGGAGAAGCAATGCCCACACTGGTCGCCCAGCCCACCCGCATCCGTGCCGCAGGCACAAAGCCGAAACTGATCGATGAATTCATCGGCCGCGTAAACACCAATACTTCAGGAGTCAGCGTCGCCCACATGCGCAGCCCACAGGGTTGGGAAGAGCCCGGGCAAACTCCGGAGTTCGACGAGTTCACGCTCGTGCTCAACGGCACGCTGCGGGTGAAGTACAAAGAAGGCGAGATGGACGTTCCAGCCGGCCAGGCGGTCATCGCCCACCGCGGCGAGTGGATTCAATATTCCACCCCAGCCGACGGTGGAGCCGAATACATCGCCGTGTGCCTTCCCGCCTTCGCGATGGAGACGGTGCACCGCGATGCGTGAACCATTGCCGCTGATTCGGATTTTGAATCCACGGTGCGCTCTCGGATGAGTCATAATGCCTGAGTTTTAGGATGTGTCTTTCCTCGTAAGGAAAGCCTGGGAACTTAGCGCATGTTGATACGTCTCGGATATGACATTCAATTCGAGATCCCCACGGCCGTGGCCATGGTCGGGATGCTGCATGTGCACCCTTCTCGGGTAGCGGATCTGCGCGAACCTGATGAGGTGCGCATCAGTCCCGAGGTAAAAGTTGAAAGTTATTTCGATAGCTACGGCAACCGTTGCGCCCGTTGGTTGGCGCCGGCAGGATCACTGCGGCTGACCGGTTCCACTTTGATAGAAGACCCGGGAACGCCGGACGAGGGAGATACCAACGCGGAGGAGCATCCGGTGAATGAGTTGCCTCCGGAGACGCTTCGCTATCTGCTGAACAGCCGGTATTGCGAAGTGGATCGGCTATCCAATATCGCCGTGGAATTGTTCGGCCACCTGAAGCCTGGATGGAGCCGCGTGCACGCCATTTGTGGCTGGGTTAACTGGAAGGTGGCGTTCGGATACCATCACGCGCGTTCTTCGAAGACTGCCCTCGATGTGTTTACGGAACGCACCGGAGTCTGCCGCGATTTCCAGCACCTGGCGGTCACCTTCTGCCGCGCACTCAACATTCCTGCCCGCTACGCTACGGGATACCTGGGCGACATCGGTGTACCGAAGGAACCCACGCCCATGGATTTCAGCGCGTGGTTCGAAGTGTATCTGCAAAACCGCTGGTGGACGTTTGACGCGCGTCATACGCAGCCGCGGATTGGGCGCGTGCTGATGGCGACCGGCCGCGATGCTTCCGACGTTGCCATTACAACCTCGTTCGGGATTGCGAATCTGACCGGGTTTGCGGTAGTGACGGAAGAAGTCCACGCAGTGTGATCGGAGGCGTGGGGCAACCTGCCTGCAGGCCAGTGATCTAAACTCCCCGTCTCTGGAGAGAGTGCGCGAAGTCCGTCACCCTAGCGCCGGACGGCGGCCTTCTCAAGCAACTGTTTCACCAGGTCAAAGCTGACCTGTTTAGGATCTTCGCTGGCGATCGACATGTTCAAGTAGCCACCCTCGACCAAAAAGCAAGACGTTGTGAGCAGCGGTTTGGCCAGCGGTTTGCGATCGAATCCCTTGGTCATCTTAATGCTCAGGCATCCGACTTTTCCAAAATCTCTGGTATTGGTCTCAGGGGCTTGTTTGGCTTCCCCCAACATCATGCGGGCTCCCATGAGTCCTTGCTGGATCGAAGTGGGCACTCCAGCGGTTCCCGGCGGCGTGCTCTGCAGCTTGACGGCGAGACCGCCTATGTTGACGGTGCAAATCGACGATACTCCGTCGTTTCCACGCGGGTCGCTGGGCTTGCCGCCGTAACTTGCCTCCAGATCCGCCGTTGGCATGAGCTTGCATGCTTTCGCGTCTGGACCGTATGACGGTGCGGTTTGTGCAGCTGAGGAGTGTGGCCCGGCAGCGGACCCGAGAGCGATCGCGAAGAGCAGGGCTGTAACGATCTTTGCTCCTCTACTCATTTACTTGTGCTCCTTTATTTGTCGGTCTCTCGGCGGCGGTGCAGATGCATGCGGTCGCGGGCGAGGGCGCCCGCGCCACATGGGATGCCTTTATGGCGCTTCTATCAGCTCCATTTTTCCGTCCCGGGTGCGGTGCAGCACCATCACTTTGCCTTTGGGATCGCGGAAGACAAACACGTCGCGGTCGCGGAAGTGCGCTTCCTTGATGGCTTCTTCCAGCGTCATGGGGCGCATGGCCACGGCGTCGTCGGGGCGGACAAGGTGGACTTCGGTGGACTTGGCTACAGCCGGGAATTTGTGGACCACGAGCGACAGCTCTGCCGTTTCGGTGAGACCGACGGCGGTTGGCACACTCTCTTGTGTGCCCTTGCCGTTCCATTTCTTGTGCTCATGGCGTTTCTTGCTGCGCCAGCGGGTTTTGTACTTGACCGCCTGCTTTTCCAGATGCTCGAGCGCTTCGGTGACGGCGGATTTCATGTCGCCCGCTTGCGCTTCGCCGACCAGCGGTCCGTTACGCGGGCTGATCGTGATCTCGGCTTTGTGGCGGTGCTTTTCGATCGCAAGGATCACCTTGGTATCGAACTTGTCGCCGAGAATTTTGCGGATTTTGGCCAGGCCGGTTTCGACTGACTTGCGAATGGCAGGGGTGATTTCGTACTGTCTGCCGGTAAATTCCACGTTCATGAGCGCCCCTTTCTGAATTCTTACTTTCGACCTGGGCACCACATTTAAGGCTGTAGCGCTTTCGGCTCGGACGGCAAGATGCCGTCCGGACAGCCGGCGGGACGCCGGCGCTACTACTTCTTCACTCTACGCTGGTGGGTGCTGGGGATGCGCATGTCTTCCCGGTATTTCGCGACCGTGCGGCGTGTGACCTGGATGCCCTGGGACTGAAGGATGCGAGTGATCTGTTCGTCGGTCAGTGGCCGGCTTGGGTCTTCTTCCTCGATGAGCTTCTTGACCCGGCGCTTGAGGATGAGCAACGAGGTGTTGCCGCCCTGCGGACCGTTCACGCTCTCGCTGAAGAAATAGCGCAACTCGAATACGCCCTGGGGAGTGTGGGCATATTTGCTGGCGACTGCCCGGCTTACGGTGGAGGGATGCACGCCGATCTCCTCGGCTACCTCCTTAATCATCATCGGTTTGAGCTGGTCGATGCCTTTTTCCAGGAAATCCTGTTGCCGGGTCACGATGGCATAGCAGACTTTAGTGATGGTCTGCTTGCGCTGCTCGATGTTCTTGATGAGCTGAATAGCGCTCTTGTAGCGCTCCTTGACGTAGTTACGCGTGTCTTTGTCGTTGGTGTCGCGGGTCAGAAGGCGCTTGTAAGCTGGATTCAGGCGTAACACCGGAACATCGTCTTCGTTCATCATCACCAGCCACTCGTCGCCATGCTTGATGAAGGCGACGTCGGGCTCGATCAGCCGCGGCTGACTCTTGTTGTAACGCAAGCCCGGCCGCGGGTCGAGCGTACGGATGTAGTTCAAGGCTTCTTGAACGGCTTCCGGGGTGCGGGCGATAGCGCGAGCAATTTCCTTGTATTGCTTGTTCTGCAGGGCACGCAGATGCTGGTCCACAATTGCGACCGCATCGGAAAGCACTTGTGCGGTCGCCTCGCCGTTCCCGTTCTTGTGTGTGGCCAGCTGCTGCTGGTGGTAGCGCAATTGATAGAGCAGGCAGTCGCGCAAATCGCGGCAGGCAACGCCAGGCGGATCCATCTGGCGCACCAGGTCCAGGGCCTCATGCAGATCAGCGACGTTGAAACTGGGCTGAAACACAGGCTGGACTGACTTTCGCGGAGGAACTGGGTCTGGCGCTGGCATTGGGGCTGGAACCTCAGGCGCAACCGCTTCTGGAGCGGGCGCAAACCCAGTTCCGGCCGCGCTTGTGGAGGACTGCAGATCGGAAGCCTGAACCGTGTCCCACTCGGAAAGCGCCGCACCGACGGGCTCCGCGGCCGATGCATCCCCTTCGTCCATGTCCGTGGCGAGCCCGAGCGCGGCGGCCTCCTTAACAACATTTTCGGCGATGGTTGCGTCCACTTCCGGCGGAGCCGGCGGCGCGATGCCCAGCAGCTCCTCGTCGCTGGCGATCAGGTAACCATCTTCGCTGAGGTTGCCGATCACGACTTCGGCAGCCTCCCGTACTTCGGGACGGACCGACAGAGCCCCTAACTGCCAGGCCAGGTGGTCAGACAGAGTAGTGGGCTTGGAGAGAAAATTTTCAAATGAAGGCCGCTCAATCTCTTCCATCTCCCCCCGGCTGCGATAGCCAGGATCGAGATAATCCTGAAAGAACGATCCGAAATCGATTTCTTCGAAGGGATCTTTCTTTTCGACGGCGGTAACGGTGTTTTCTTCAGGGGCAACCCGTTCCCGGTCTTCTTCGCGGCGAACCGCGTCATCGAGCAGAGGAACGGAGTCTTCTAGTTCTTCCAGGACGGGGTTCTCCACCATCTCGGCGGTGATCATGTCGCGCAGCTCAAGCTTGTTGAGCGCCAGCACGCTAACCATCTGCACCAGGCCAGGCGTGAGGATCTGCCGCTGCGAGACTTTCAAATGAAGCTTGGGCTGGAGTAGAACCATAGTCAGTCGTCAGTCTTCGGTCGTCAGTCGTCAGGAAAACAGTTGTCGGTCGTCAGCGTTTGGCTAACGACCGACGACTGAAGACTGCCGACTGCATTTTCACACTAGCGAGAAGCTATCTCCCAAGTACACCTTGCGCACCTGGGGATCGCTGGCCAACTGCTCGGGCATGCCCGAAGCCAGAATCCGCCCGCCATCGATAATATAGGCGCGGTCGGTGACGGCTAACGTCTCGCGCACGTTGTGATCGGTGATCAACACACCGATTCCACTGGTCTTCAGATCGATGATGATCTTCTGCAGATCAAGCACCGCGATCGGGTCGATCCCAGAAAACGGTTCGTCAAGCAAAATAAATGTGGGGTTGATGCACAAAGCGCGGGCAATCTCCACGCGCCGCCGCTCCCCGCCGGACAGAGCGTACCCCCGGTTCTGCCGGATATGCTCCAAACCCAACTGGTCGATCAGCTCTTCCATCTTCTCCCGGCGCTCGTGCCAGGAAATAGGCTGGGCTTCAAGCACGGCGAGAATGTTTTCCTCAACCGTAAGCTTGCGGAAAACCGAAGCTTCCTGGGGGAGATAACTGATGCCGTACTGACGTGCCCTCAGGTACATGGGCACATCGGTAATCTCTTCCTCGTCGATGAGCACTCGGCCGGTGTCGGGGGGTATCAGGCCGACGATGGCGTAGAATGTCGTGGTCTTGCCGGCGCCGTTAGGTCCAAGTAAACCAACGACTTCGCCCTGCCCCACGCGAATGCTGACCCCGTTTACAACCCGACGACCACGGTAGGATTTGCCGATTTCGTCTGTGGCCAGGGTACGCATTTAACGTGCCACTCGCGTCTGGGTGACCGTAGGGGATGTGTTATCGCCTTCTACCAAAACCCTACCATCGTGTCTGAACAAAGTCAACGAAACCCCGGTAATCTCGCCGTGTTCGGCATCAAAAATGCTACGAGAACCGCCGCTCAACACAAACTTGTCGTCCGCCGTGGTATAGAGGAGCTGTTCCCCAGTCGCCTTACGGCCAGCCTGGTTAATGACCACGTGGTTCCTGGCGACGATATGATCGATCTTGCCGGTTCCTGCAAGTGACTGATTCGCGTTCGTTTGCTCCCGAGGCTGCAGGAACACATCCATCTCATTGGCGTTGATCGTAAGGTCCGACCCTTTGGCTTGCACTGCCTCTTCGAAGTGAGCCCTGCGTTCGCTGTCGATGTAGCTGAAGCGGGCGCTGGTGATCTTGACGGGTGTGACTTTTCCACTCTTTTCAGCCTGGACCAGCACGGTAGACACGGACTGGGTGGGCGATCCACGAGCCACGACGGACCGGTGGTTGCGGTCGAATTCGATCGAGGGCGCCTGGATCACATTGGCGTTCTGCCAGAGGCGCGCGTCGCCACTATATAGGGCGACTGCTGGGCCGCTGTGAGCCGTCATAGACCCGGCGGTAACGTGAATAGGGTCCGACGAAGCCAGGAGAGCGCCGCTGGGCTGCGCTCGCAGGTCGCTGTAGGTACTCTTGACGTCGCCGGTGGCAAAGGCGTCCCCGGTCGCGCGATTAAGGCGCATGGTTCGCCCGGTTGTGGTCATGCCACCATCGACGATCCGGGGAGAACCCGTGAGCGTCAGCATCTGATCGGCGGGTGTGTAACTGGCGCGGTCGCCCCAGGCTTTGCGATCACCGTCCATGTAGGCAACATTACCCTGCTGAACGATGGCGTCAATGCCGGCTCCCGGGCGGAAGGAAGCGTCGAGCATGTTGCTGGTACTGACCCGGTCCGGCTGGCCCGCGGTTTGCGACACGATACGAGCGTTCGGCGCCCCACGAACCGAGGCCAGGAATCCCAGGTCGTCGAAGTGAGCCTCGAACTTGCCGGCCGTGACCAGCGTCTGCTGCCCCGCGCCTGGCGCCGAACGGAGGGCAATCTGGGCGACTCCGGAGGTCTCGGCGCGCTTGAGACGACGGCCATCGGCCACGAAGAAGTCTATGACTGCAGCGGTGATCTCAACATCCTGTGCAATGGCGGATGCCGTGGCGGGCTTCTGCTGCTGCACCAGTCTGACGCCTTCCTGGCTACGAACTGTGGTCAACACATTGGTTCCAGCAAAATTCAGGACGACCCGGCCAGCACTCCCCTGCATGGGCTGCGCCCCTGAACTCTCCATTCGGACATCTCCGGAAAAAGTGGCGCTGCGCAGTGCGTCGTGCCCTTCCGCCACGAGCAATTCCAACCGGTTGGACCGGACTTTCGCGGACCTCGAGTCGTCGGACTCCAGCTGAACGTTGCCCGTGGCGAGAATGCTTTGCAGAGTGTTGTCCGGACGCAAGAAAAGCGCGCATTCGTCGGCTGACACGCGCCGTGAAGCGCTCTGCAGCTGGGGATGTTCAAATGCAACCAGGCGCGGATTTTTGGTTATGCTCCCCCGAACCGCGGTCAACCTGGCGGTGGTCGAACCGTGGAAAACAACGTCAACCTGTGACTCCAGGGTAAGTACGGCTGTCTTCGCCGCGTAACTGAGGCCCACCGCTGATCCGTTGGCCTGGGGAACACTGAACTCGACTTTTTCGCGGGTGAGAGCGTTCCCTGTCTTCTGGCTGAAGCGCAGGTTCGTGGTCGTGAGGTGGATGGGATCTTTCAGTTCTTTGGGCGGCGCCTGGTCGGGATGGATCAAGCCTTCCGGGTTGGCTTCAAGATCCATCTGGACTTCACCTTTGCCGATGACTTCGCCGGATTGCGGATCGTATTCAAAATCCGCGCCGTAGATCTGGTCGAAACGGTTAGAGTCGCGTCCGTAAAGGGTGATGGTGACATCGTGCAACTCCGCGCGCCCGCCCTGCTTGTACTGCACCGCCTTGCTCGCCTGAATCTTGAATATCGTGTGCCCCTCTTCAGAACGGGAGACCGTGAAACCCTGCGCGCTCTGCTGGACTTCAATTCCGATCTTCGCGGGGACTTCCTTGAGCGCATTCTGCGCCTGCCGGCGAGAATAGAAATAGACAGCCGCAACTATCAGCACAAGGCCGACAGTGCCTGCCGCAAACCAGCGCCGAAGGTGGGATATTGAAAGGGACATCTGGGAACAGTGTAATCCAGGCGGGAGGCGTTTCAGGAGCACCTGCGTTTGTTGATCAGGAGCACGCAGCTGGATTACCTAAAGGTGGTTCCCAGTTGTTGGCATTCAGTTCTCAGAATTTGTGACCTCGAGTTCTGCTCTTAAATCCCTCCCCTTTGCCGGCGATGGACAGAATCCTCCCATCGTCTAAACTCAGAGAACGATGAATATGCACGAGCCCGCTCTATTGGATTTGCAGAACGTTACCGTCATGCGGGGACAGAAAGTTGTTCTGGCGAATTTCAGCCTTCGTATCCGCGGCGACGAACACGTAGCGATTCTTGGGCCGAACGGCTGCGGCAAGTCGACGCTGATCAAGACCATCACGCGCGAATGCTATCCCGTCGCCCAGGAAGGCTCCTCGATGACGATTCTGGGGCAGGAACGTTGGGACGTCTTCGAACTGCGTTCGCTGCTCGGCATTGTGTCCAATGATCTCATGTCCATGTGCACCGGCAATGCGTGCGGGCGCGACGTTGTCTTGTCCGGTTTTTTCAGCAGCACGCGCATTTTTCCGCATCACAGCGTCGACCCCAGGCAGCGGGCGCTGGCCGACGCGGCTCTCGCGCAGTTACAGATATCCCACCTGGCGAACCACCCGGTCTCGGAAATGTCTTCCGGAGAAGCCCGCCGTGCGCTCATCGCTCGCGCCCTGGTTCACGAGCCGCGAGCGTTGTTGTTCGACGAACCCAGCAACTCGCTCGATGTCTTCGCCCGGCATAGCCTGCATCACACCATGAGCTCGCTGGCGAAAACAGGTATCGGGATCATTCTGGTCACCCATGACCTTTCCGATGTGATCCCGGAAATCGAGCGCGTCCTTCTGATGTCGAACGGACGGATCGTCGCAGAAGGACCCAAAGATCAGATGCTCCAACCTGAGCGGCTGGAAAAATTATTCGGAATCAAAGTGGAATTGGCCCGGTACGATGGTTACTACCATCTATGGTGAAACGGCGGAAACGCTTTTTTGGCCTTCCACCTGGGCGGATGCATCGTCCGTCGCGGCGCCAGTCTCGTGGCTCCGCCTTCTAAAGTCCCGCAGAGAGAGTTCCAGTCCTCCGTATTCCGGATGATCGTTGCTATCGATAGTGAAGGCGATATCGAGATTGTCGCCGGGGAGCAAGCCTGCTTGCTGGCAGCGCTCGGCCAGGCGCCATCCGAGTGCATCAAAGGTGATATTGTTCCGCCAGTTGCCGGTCGTCAGCTGCCGGCTCACAGCGGCCTGGCGGACATCGCTTCGGCGGAAGGCAGAAGAATCGGGATCACAACGCGGAGTAGTCAGGATGGCAGGGTCTGCGTCCTGGCTGGAGAGAGGCACAACCGCCGGCGCCAGCTTCAACTTTACGTGCTTGTCTTTGATTGTCCGGGGAGATGCCATGAGTCGGACCGCGCGGGCCACGAAAACAGGTTCCGGATTTCCTACTCCAAAGGGTTGCAGGCGTTGCACCGTCTCGAAGAACTCGGGAGTTACCTGATCAAGCGACAGGTCGGCATCGAAGTTGAGCATGGGTTCGAAGTCGGCTGCAGTCAAACGGGCGCGAGCATGAGCATCCAAGCGCGCGCAGAGCTCGGGCAGGTTTGAAGTGGGCAGAGAAAAACCCACCGCGTGGGCGTGTCCGCCGAAACGCGTAAACAGGCCGGCGCAAGACTCCAGCGCCTCCAGCAGATGAAATGCCTGGATGGAGCGGCCCGAGCCATGGGCTTCCTCGCCACTGCGTGAAATCACCAGCACGGGACGTCCATAGCGCTCCACGACTCTTGTGGCGGTTATGCCGATAACACCGCGATGCCATCCCTCGCCGTCGATCACGATGCAGAAGGCATCGCGCAGCCCTGGTTCTTCCTCGAAACGCGACGCGATGGACTGCAGAATGCGGCGTTCTTCCTCCTGCCGCTCGCTGTTGAGCTGGTCGAGCCGGTTGGCGATCTCACGGGCCCGTACGGGGTCCTTTACGCCAAAGAGTTCGATGACGTCGGCGGCCACATCCATGCGGCCGGCGGCATTAATTCGCGGCGCGATGCGAAACGCGACTTCCCCCGAGGTGAGGCTTCGACCACCCAACTGCGCGACTTCCAGAAGTGCCTTAAGTCCGGGATTGACCGGCGACCGCAAACCTTCCAATCCCAGCTTGGCAAAAACGCGGTTCTCGCCTGTGAGGGGCACCGCGTCGGCGATGGTCGCAATGGCCACCACCTTCATGAACGATTTCAGCAGGCGGGCCTGATGGTTTTCCGGAATTCGCCGTTCGAACAGCCCCTGAGCCACTTTGAAGGCGACACCCGCCCCACACAATGCCTTGCATGGATACCCGCAGCCCGCCTGGTTGGGATTGATCACGGCCAGCGCGGCCGGAATACCCTGCGGCCCCGGAAGGTGATGGTCAGTCACGATGAGGTCTACGCGTAGCCGGCGCGCCGTCTCGGCCGGAGCAAAGGCGCGGATACCCATATCCACACTGATGATGAGCTTGATGCCGGCAGCCGCGGCGCGCTCGATGACATCGTCACGCATGTCGTAGCCGTCGCGGATGCGGTGGGGAACATGAAATTCGGCGGCGCCGCCGCACAACTCAATCCCAGTCTTGAGAATGACGATCGCGGTCGTGCCGTCCACATCGTAATCGCCATAAATCAGGATGGATTCCTTGTTCTCGATGGCGGCTTCGATCCGATCGATTGCCGCCTTCATCCCGGTCATCAGGTAAGGCGAGTGCAAGTGGGAAAGTGAAGGCGCGAGAAAGCGTTCAGCGGCTTCGGCTTCAGTGACACCGCGCATCACCAGCAGACGCGCAACCGTGGCCGCAAGTTGCGGATTTGTAAGATGAAGAGACGGCTGACTGCTCAATTCTGCAGTGAGGCGTTCAACCGTGGCTGAGTCAGCGGTTTTTAGAACCCAGCGCATAGGCAAACACTTCCCAAAAATCGACTATAGGGGTAGTTACTCTGCGTTCTTTACGTCGCTTTCGCGAGCTTTGCGGTCAAAAGCTTTTAACCGCAAAGTGCGATAAGAAATCGCAAAGGACGCAAAGTAACCCATCTCTAGATATTGCGCTCAGGTTTCGTCGTCCTGGTCGGGCTCATCGATGGGAATGCCGCCGAAGTCTTCGGACAACTCCAGCAGACGCTGGTAGTGGTCGTACCAATCGGTGGAGGCTTCGTAAACCATCATGATGCCCTGGTGCGCGAAGCCGAGTTGGACGAACCCGGTCTTGCCGATATAGGTACGCAGCCAGCGTGCTTCCTCCACGTCCTCGTCGTTGGTGAACTCAGCGTTGCCCAGGCGCTCGACCATCTGGTCGAGTTCTTCCCGCCGCAACATCCACGAGTCCATGGTCAGGAAGGGCGCAGCTGCTGCCTTGGCCAGCTCTACGAAATCTTTCCAACTGTCGGGATTGTCTTCCGTCTTCCAGACTACGCTCTGCACTTCTTCATAGTCGACGTAGCCGTGAAAGCGGCGCATCCCGTGGCCTTCGATAAAGGCGACCATGTCGTCTTTGAGGCCAGCCAGATTGTCGGGCGCAGCAGCCATAAGGGGGTTCGTTTAATTCTGCATTGTATGCCTGTTTTTGGAGGGCAGCTACTGGCTCCTAGCCACTAGCTTCTAGCTCTTGCATCTAGAATGACAATTCCCGCTGGGATTGTTGGGGCAGGAAATTTTTGGACAATCGGAAGTGACCTGCCGGAGCGAGATTCTAAGCCAGAAGCTGGAAGCCAGAAGCTAGAAGCCAGGCGGGCGCTCGCGCCCGCCTGTGCTACACTACCTGTTTCACAAACGACAATCGATCCGCGCTATGCTTCTTTCCAAAGAATATGTGGGCTACCTGGCCCGCGAAGTCACCAAAAAGCTGATTGCTGGCGGGCACATCGAGACCAAGACCGTGCCTGCGGTCACGGAGAAGGTGCACGCCGCGATGCTGGAGGAGTTGTCGCTGGAGGACCGCATCAATGACGAGGTACGCGTCATCCTGGAGGCGTACTCCGAGGAGATGCGCCGGACCGGTGCCAACTATCAAGAGATGTTCCGCAAGGTGAAGAGCGAACTAACCCGCAAGTACAAGGCGGTGCTGTGAGAATCAGCCGGGACAAGGTCAACAAGGTGGCGCACATGGTCACGGACGCGCTGGCTGAAATGGATGCCGTCGATTTTATCGAAGACCGCAACACCATTCGGCTCGAGGTGCGCAAAATTCTCGAAGACCTGTTGAACCAGGAAGCAAGAATTGACCAAGCCGCGCGTCAGAAGATAGAAAGCCAGAAGCGCACCATCCTCGAGGGCAGCCAGGAGTGGGACATTCTCTACCGCAAGTATTACAACGAAGAAGTGAAGAAGCTGGGGGTTTAGTACTTCGTCGTTGGTCGTTGGCCTTTGGTCGTTGGCTACACCTTTCCAAACTCAATAGTTCCGAATTTCTACTCACAATAAAGAAGGCCCCGCGGGCGCGGGGCCGGTTAAGCAATCAGCAAAGGACTAAGCCGCCACCAGGCGGGCACTGATGTGTTCGACCCGCTGGCGGTATTGCTCGGCCCGAGCCATTATTTCCTTGTGAGGACAGCTGGTCAGCCATTGGTAGCGTGGCGTGGCCCGGCGTTCGCGACGGCTGCCCACGTTACCCCGGCTCAGCAGGTTTGCGGGGCGTCTTTCGGCGGTCACCTGATGCCATCCGCTGCCGGAGTACACGTCGAAAGCGCCGATGTAGCCTCCTGCAAGCAATTGTAAAGGCGATTGGATTCGGTTGGTCTGGTCAAACTGAGTTGAGCCCTTGGCCCGGAAATCCTCGAACCAGGAGGGGAAGACGAAGTCCGAGACCCGCACGACGCCGACATCATAGCCATCGTTGTCCGCTTCGCAGGCATCGCACACCTCGTAGGCATAGAGAGTGCCGGAAGTCTCGGCGGTTTGTACCAGCACGCTCAGGTTGATGTTGGGATCAGCCAGCATTTCGAGCAATTCGTGGCTGGCCGTGACTGACCAGGTGTAACCATATTTCAGGTCGGTCCCGGCAAACACTTTTCCGATGGGCAGACCATCGGGGGTGAGATCGTGGTAGCCGAGCGCGCCCGCCTGGTCAGAATCGTCAAGGATGGCGAGCCACCAGGTTCCCTCGGATGGAATCGTGGTTCCTGGGACAAAGTTGAGTTTGGCGTCGATCCCCCAGGCCGGCCGGAAATCGTTGTTCACCTGCTTCTGCAAGGCCTCGACTACGGGACGGATTTCGGCATCGCTGAGTACGGTACTGGCGTTGATAATAGAAATATGAATGGGTGCGACTTGAGGCATAGCCTTCTCCTTTGCGCAACAGATTCGGAGAACGCGCAGGGAAACTGCGTGTCTCTGTGTGTGGGAAAGTAATATTCGACAGCCTGGGACGCAAGGTCATTGATCACGGAAAAGAGCATTGTTTCCCATAGTGGGAGATGTGCTCTGGTGTAGTCTCTGGAAGGATCAAAGGCGAGACCTCTGCACAGAACTGGAACTCAGTTCATCGACAGCGCAGGTCTGAAAACTTTTGGCACCTTTTGGGCCGGAGGGCTCTCTATCGCCGTGCTATGCACTTGGCAACGATGAGAGTGATATCGTCGTACTGTTCACCGGGGCTAAACTGCCGAACTTCGTCCACGATCGCCGCCAGCAAGTCCCGCGAAGATAATTTGCGATGCCGCCGCAATGCTTCCGTCAAGCGCTGCTCTCCAAATTCTTCTCCCGCTGAATTGAAGGACTCGGTGACACCGTCGGTGTAGAGGGCGAGCGCATCCCCACAGAGAAGATGGCATTCCCCGATCGAGCAATCCCATTGCTTGAAGAGTCCCAGAACGGTGCACGTGGAGTCCAGCCGTTCCAGAGTGTTGTTGCCGCGCAGCAGAAGACCCGAGAGATGTCCACAGTTGATGTAACGCAAGCGTTGCGCCTGATCGTCATATTCGGCGAAGAAGAGCGTGGCATAGGCGTTGTCCGCCGTGTTGTCATAAAACAACTCGTTGACCGACCGCAACAGTCGTTGAGGTTCATCCAAAGCGATGGCGCACTGGCTGCGCAGATTCGCCTGCAGATTCGCCATCAGGAGAGCGCCGGCAATTCCTTTTCCTGAAATGTCGCCCAGCACCAATCCGAGGCGTTCCTGGCCTAGATTCAGGAAGTCGTAGTAGTCGCCACCGACCTGGCGAGCCTGAATGCAGACGCCGGCATAGTCGAGTGTTCTCAGGGGCGGAAAAGCCTGCGGGAAAAGTCTTGCCTGCACCTGTTTGGCAATCTCCATTTCGTGAGCAGCACGGCGGTCGGATTCGAGCTTCGCCGCGGCGGCGCGTCTTTGTGCTTCCACCGCCTGGGTCATTTCGTCGTAGCTGACCAGCGCGAAGGAATTCCGATCAATATCTTCGAAGCGGGTAAATACCGCGCCCCAAATCGGTGGCTTTTTCCCCAGCAGCAGGGGTGGAGCATTGCCAGGACCGTCCACCGCCTGCTGTTGATACTTGATGCGCCTCAGCCGCGGAACATGACGAAAGCGAACTCCGCGTCGTCTCCACTGGCTGTAGGTGGCCACAACATCTTCGGAAACAAAGGCAATTGACGTAGGTTGGCCAATTCGCTTGTACTCATCGGACTCGGGATCAGGTGCGATCAGGGTGAGCACGGCCGTGCCGTGGGGAGGCGCAACGCCTACCACGCGTTCCCCGGTTTGAAGGCGCACATCAAACGCCAGTCTGAATCCCAGCTGATCCACGTAGAATCGCAGGCTTCGGTCCTGATCGCGAACAAAAACGTCGACCGTATGAACGCCGAGGTAGGAGTTATCACGCTCCTGGTTCTCGCGATCGTGGGGCGAAGTGGACTGCTCCGCCAGACCAAAGGAGAGGGGACCGGACATGGCGGTCATTATAAGACCACCTTCAGGGATCGCCTCTCGTTCCCGATCAGCACCCTTCCCTAACTTGCCTCTGCAACCGTTCCTGTCTTAACATCCCTCCGCCAGCCATGACGGCGTAAACAGGCGGTCACACTAGCGACCGCACAGCCATAACAGCGATGAACCGACGCAATTTTCTCAAGGCAGGGGCGACAGCGGCGGTTGGCGCGCTCGCCGGGTCCCGGCTGGCGTTCGCTGCGGATGCCGAGATTGTGCTCTCACCCGGCGAGCCCGGCGCGGTCATCAGTCCGCACGTCTATGGGCACTTCATCGAGCACCTCGGCGGGGTCATCTACGATGGCGTGTGGGTGGGGCGGAACTCGTCCATACCGAACGTGGACGGAATCCGCAAGCAGTTTGTGGACGACATGAAGCGGATCGGCGCCCCGAATCTCCGCTGGCCTGGTGGATGCTTTGCCGACGGGTATCACTGGCGCGACGGGATCGGCAAGTCCTCCGGGCGGCCCCGGACTTACAACTTCTGGCAACGCCGCATGCCGCCAGGAATCGACGCCACCGAGACCAACCAGTTTGGCATTCACGAATTCATGCACCTCTGCCGCCTGGTCGGGGCCGAGCCATACATTGCCGCCAACGTCGGGTCCGGTACGCCCAGCGAATTTCACGATTGGGTGTCCTACTGCAACGCGCCTGTGGGAACCGTCAGCCTCGCTGACGAGCGTGCCTCCAACGGCGATCAGCAGCCGTTCGGTGTCCGGTACTGGGGCGTCGGCAACGAATCATGGGGCTGCGGCGGTACCATGAGACCCGGAGAATATGCGACCCATTACCGGCAGTTCGTCACTCAGTTTCCCACCTACACTGAGCCTTTCCTGGTGGCGACCGGCCCACGCGGGCATTCCGCCGACGGCGATATCGGCTGGACCACGGGCTTTTTCGAGGCCATGCGCGGTTGCGAGCCTCCCCACGGTTTCTCGCTCCACTTCTATACCGACTTGCGGCAGACCCCGCTGAAGGCTGGGGATTTCAAGGCGCCGGAATGGTACGAGGTCCTTCACCGCGGCGTGCGCCTGGACAAAGTGATTGACGACCATTGGAGGGAGATGGGAAGGTTCGACCCAGCCCATCGCACCAAGCTGGTGATCGACGAGTGGGGAGTGTGGTACGCGCCCGGTTCGGAGATCACGCCTGCCTACATTCTGAGTGAGACCATCACGCTTCGTGACGCCGTGCACACCGGCATGGCGTTTGACATCTTCAACCGGCACGCCGGCAAGATTGCCATGGCGAATGTGGCGCAGTCGGTCAATTGCATTCATTCCCTGTTCCTGGCGCAGGGCGACAAATTCGTCCGCACTCCCGTCTACCACGTGTTCGACATGTATCGATCCCACATGGGAGCCCGGCAGGTGCCCCTGAGCAACCCGGTCCCAGAAATGAACGTCCCGGCGCTTGCGGGTCAAGCGCGACTGCCGGGCTTGTCCGCCTCCGCGTCGATCCGCGACCGGCGCCTCACGGTGACGTTGACCAATCCCTCGCTGGACTCGGCCCTGTCAGTGCGCATTCGGCTAGCCGGCGGCGCCCGTGCGTCCGAAGCGCGAGGCACGGTGCTCACTCACCAGGACATGCGCGCCACCAACACCTTCGTAGACCCCGACGAAGTGAAACCGGCCGCGCACCCGGTCAGAGTGCTTGCAGACGCGATTGAGCTAAGCCTGCCGAAACAAGCCGTTGTCCTGGTTGAGTGCGATATAACCTGAGGCGCTTCAAGGGGACCACCGGTAAGCGGGTTGCTGGTGAAATTGGGGAAGCTTTCATGAAACCGCGGACCGGTGCATCGGCGTTTGGCGCCGCGGCCGTAGCGTTAGTATTGGATACGCGCTGCACGGTCGCTGTATGCAATTCCCCATTGCTGTAAGCGCTGGACGAGTTCGGGCGCGACGCCGGCATCACGGAACTCTCTTGCCGCCTCCCATACCTTCCCGCCACTGATATCTCCGTAGGTGCCAGGTTGAGTGTAAGTGCGCCGGGGCAACCCGGTGGGCAAGTGTTTCGTGATCGGATATTGCAGGTTCTTGTCCATCCATGCGGCGAGCAGCGACGCGGTTAGAGCCTGATGAACCTCGACCGGCAGTGGTTTAAACATTGGCGCCCAAACCGGGCTGATCATGATGCGGGGATCGATGTTCTCATCCGGCCGCCAACCTTGCTTGAGGTTGTCGGGGCCCAAACGGGGATCGGTGGATTGCAGCGCTTTGATTACAGCCACAAGCAGTCGCGCCGGTTCCGGTTGGTGGGCCTGGGCATGAAGGTCTAGGAACCCGCCAATCACGTACACCCAATCCACCGGGCCGCGGTCCCGGTGCTGATGATTGCCGCTATTGAGAACGATCTGCAACTCATACCAGGCCGCCGTGAGATATTCGTTGGTCAATGCGCTACCGCCAACTCCGGCCGGTCCATTGGGGATATGAGCAGCCGCCGGAGCAGCATCTCCCGGAATAATGTTGCACCACGTGCGGGAATCCGCGGTCGGCCCACAGAGATCGCGCCCGCGTCCCTCGAGCCCAAACTCCTGCATCATCTCCCACGTCTTCACCAGTTGCCATAGCTGGCTCGAGTAAATCTTATTGCTCAGCTCCGGCGACCACGCTGCTTCTGCTTTGCCAAAGCGTCCAAGGAAGGAATGTCGGGCTTCAGACCACTGCGCGAAGGCGGCAACGACCGGGCGAATGTCGTGGTCTTTAGTCTGGGCTGCCGCCAGGAGTGTGCGCAGCGGTAGCTTCTTTCCAATCTTGTTTTTGCTCTCCGGAGTCGTTTCCCCATCGTATAAGGCTGCGAACGCGCTCTGTGTAAAGGCTGGCCCCCATGCATCCTTGGGATGCACGCGCGGCAGCCATTGGTTCCAATCCGGGAGTTGCAATGCGATGGGAATCTGACGAGCACTGAGGTTGCCGTCGGGGCGAAACATGTCCGGGGTAATCTGCCTCGCGAGTTCGCGAAGGTTAGGAGCATTTCCCGCTGGATTTGACGCTGCCGGATTTGACGAGGATGTGTTCATCCCGTCGCCGTGCTGGCGAACCAAATACGGTAATGTGTCAGTATCCTGCTCGAGAACCCAGGCGAGTCCGGCGCCTGCGGCCCAGCTCGAGATCGGTTGCTCGTCCAGCCGGGGTCCAGGTTGGTACGGAGGGTTCCACGGGCGGCCAGGATTGGGCGTTGGCAAGCTGCGAATGTAGCTTGCGATCTGCTCGCTCTGCAGCGTGGACAGGCCATGGAAGCGCGCGCGGGCGACAATGCTGGCGCTGGAGAAGTTGAAGTATTTCAGGTCGCGCCCATCCTGCGCATGGCAGTCGCCACAGTGCGCCTGAATCCTCGGACTATCTGGGCGGCTGCTTGCCACCAGTGAGGCAGACCGCCAGAGCTCTCTCCCCGCCAGGATAGAAGCTGCATCGGGCAAGGGTGGTGTCCAGGTTTCGGGTGCATCCTCCACAAAATCGTCTGGCGGGAGGATCTTCTTTCCCTCGACGGTTAGAAAGTTCCATGCCAGGACGCGGTAGCTGCTGACCACTCCGTCGGTCTGGTTGAACCGGAAGCGGATTGTGTTATTGCCACCTACGACTGTGCCATTGGGGAGGGGGAGAGTCATCACCAGCGTGGCGAAGCCTCCGCCGATTCCACCGTAACTCCTGCCAGGCTCGGCGATTGTGACCGTATTGTTGGTGAGGGGTCTCCAGGCGCTCGTGTTGATTTGGACGCTGGCTTGATCCGCATACCGCAGCCCATGGATCTGCAGCCAGAGAGATCGCACTGACTCAGCCGTTCCCGCCTGAAGGGTAACAGTCCGGCTCACCGTCGTGCCGTCTGCACCCAGGATCTCGATCGGTAACAAGATCCGGTCCGTGGTGGTCTCCGCAAATCCGATGGAAATCGTTATGGCAGCGAGAAATAGACCCACCAGCGGCTGACGCCATCCCGCCACATACAGGCGTGCGGTGTCGCGCGGAATTGGCTTAGTGTCGCCTGACATACTCCCGTCTCTCTTATGATAGAGTCGCGGCCCGGAATTCATTCAGGAGTCATTTTCTGACTATCAGAGTCTCCTGTCACGCTATTTTCGAGCTGATGGTTCACTGTCTTAGCGTGTGTCTTGAGACACCGCCTTAATCGCTCTTTATGAGATAGCTTGATAGCTTCTGGAATAGAGAGTCGGATTTCAGGATGAACCAAAGCAGCCAAATTACTGACCTGGTGAAACAGGTGGCGCGCGATGCCGGCTTCGATCTGGTCGGGGTAGCCCCGGTCCACGAGTTTGCCGAACTGGATCACTTCCGGGAATGGATTGCGGCCGGCCGGGCCGGAGATATGCGGTATATGGAAGCCCGCAATGATTCGGGTGCTCTGAAGCGGGCGTCGCTGCGCTCGACGCTGCCGTGGGTTCGAAGCGTA
>JBGQIG010000003.1:0-31304 GCA_041498365.1 Terriglobia bacterium
CGGAAGCCTGTCCGCAAGGCTCGGTTACGACCGCGGCAGCGTGGTGGCGGCATACATTGTAGAAACCGCGCAGGATGCCGTCATTGCCGCGCACCACCACTATCGGTTCACCGGCAACGCTGGCAGTCACGAACTGGCCCGGCTTTTCCACCTGGTCGGTTCGTCCCACCATTTGCCAGGTCTTGCTGAAAACCGTCTGGGCCTCGAGCTCCGCAATCCGCGCGTCTACGTACCAGGGCGCAGGAATTGTCGATGCATCCGGCAATGCAGCCTTGTCGTCGTAGCTTGCGAGAATCTCCTGTACCGACATCTTCCGGTTCATGCCCCGATGGCCCTCTTCAGTACGTCCAGAAACTGGGCGATGCGTGCATCTTTCTTTTCTTGCGGATCGCCCTGGCGGCGAAACAGCCCGGGGTCCAATTCTTCAGTGAGCAACGCGTCCTGGAAACGTTCCATCGTCCAATCCAGGATAGAAACCATCATCTCCTGGTCCATTTCACTGAGAAGCTCTCCGCGTTGCATTCCGTAACGTACAAACGCGACCGTCCCATACGGGTCTTCCGCCATGAGAAAACGGTTGATCTCACGTTTCAATGTGAGGTCGGTGCCGTAGTTTCCCAGCAGCGAAACACGGTACGGAATCCAGTCTTCGTGCACCAAGTGTTCGGTACGCACCAGCCAGTAGCGCAGCACCTCAAAAAATCCGCGCTCTCGAACGTCTGCCGGCGCATCGAGATAACGCGGGAACGAACGCACCGCTTTCTTATAGACTTCGAAAAACAGCCCGTCCTTGCTGCCGAAGTGTTGGAAGATCGATCCCTTGGCAATGCCGAGCGCCGCCGCTATGTCTCCTACGCGTGCGGCGTGGTAGCCCTGTTCGGCGAAATGACGCATGGCGGCGTCGACGATCCTGGTCCGCTTGCCTTCGGAGCGGGGCCGGGGGGGCATGCTGCGGTAGCGCGGCGGGGAGACAAGGCTACTTCCAATTCCACTCATAGCTGACCTCAAGTCATAAGACTGTACAGAAGGTGCCGCCGAATTTCAATTCTATTTGTTATAGAGATGCGGTAATGTAATTTGCCGTCAGTCCAGATTGTGATCGTGGGTCATAACAGCGTGCCGTCTTCGTCTTCGAAAATCTATGACGCCGTCGTGGTCGGTGGCGGGCACAATGGCCTGACTGCAGCCGCCTATCTGGCGCGCGCCGGACTCGCCACGCTCGTGCTCGAGCGCCGGGATATTGTCGGCGGGTGCTGTGTTACCGAAGAAATCGCTCCCGGTTGCCGTGCCTCCACCACGTCTTATATCGCCAGCATGTTGCGACCTGAGGTGATCTCGGACTTGCATCTCGCCGATCATGGATTGCGCATGGTGCCGTGCGATCCCGCCATTCAGGTTCCCTTCCCTGATGGCCACGTGGTCCCCTGGTGGGCCGATCGCGAGCGAGCGAAAGCGGAATTCAAGAAGATCTCGGCCAAGGATGCGGAGACCTTCGTCCAGATGGACGACCGCTTAAAAAAGCTGGCGCGCTACCTGCAACCGTTCTTCATGGAACCGCCGCCGGAGATTGATACCAGAAGCATGCGCGGCTGGACCGACCTGTTTCGTGTGGGGAAGAAATTCCGAGGCATCTCCAGCGACGAAGTGTCACAGCTGATCTCGTTTTTGACCGGAAGTCTGGGCGAATTTCTCGATCACAACTACGAGTCTGAAAAGATCAAGACCATATTCCTTGCCAACAATGTATATGGCAAGCATGGCGGGCCTTATCAGCCGGGCACGGCTATTGGCTTGCTGTTTCATCTGCTGAGTGGCGGTGAGCACGAACTGCAGGGGTTTTTTGGACACGTGATGGGCGGCATGGGCGCCATCACCCAGGCGCTGGCGGCGTCAGGTCAGAAGCTCGGAGTTGAAATCCGCACTTCGGCGTCAGTGGCACAGATTGACGTCCGCAACGGCCGGGCGCGCGGTGTGGTGCTGGATGATGGCACGGAAATTCGCGCGCGCATCGTGCTCTCAAACGCAGATCCCAAGCGTACCTTCCTGAAGATGGTGGCGGCTTCCGAGCTGCCGAACGAGTTTCTGCATTCCATCCGCGGTATCAAGATGGAAGGCCCGTGTGCCAAGGTGAACCTGGTGCTCGACGAGGAACCTCGCTTCACCGGAACTTCCCCGGAGGCCACTGCGCTCGAGCGCACCTTCTACACTCTGGTGCCTTCACTCGCATTTGCCGAGCGCTGCTACGACATTGCCAAGTTCGGCGAAATCCCAGAAGAATTGTGGGTGGATTGCGTGGTCTCGTCCAATGCGGATGCCTCGCTCGCGCCCGCGGGCAAACACATCCTGACCTGCTTCGTGCAGTACGTTCCCTATCATCTGCGGGAGGGTCACTGGGACGAGAAACGTGACCTGCTCGGCGGCCGGGTGATCAAGAAAATTGCCGAGTATGCGCCCAACGTGCCGAATGCGATTGTCGCGCGCCAGGTACTGACGCCGCTCGACCTGGAACGCACCTACGGACTGACCGAAGGCAACATTTTCCACGGGGACCTGCGCCTGGAGCAGCTCTTCTTCATGCGGCCGGTTTCAGGATGGTCACAGTACCGTACTCCCGTCGATGGCCTGTATCTATGCGGTGCAGGCGCGCATCCCGGCGGCGGTGTGACCGGAGCGCCGGGGCACAACGCCGCACACCAGGTCTTGCGTGACTGGAAAAAGGGACGATTGAAGGAGGCCGCCGCATGAACAATGGCACCTCTCGTCCCCATACTGCGGACATCGTCATTCTCGGCGCCGGCGTGATCGGCGCCTCCATCGCATTCCATCTCGCCAAGCGGAAAGCTGGAAAGATTGTGGTCATCGACAAGGGCCACGTGGGCCAAGGAGGCAGTGGACGCTCCTCCGCACTGATCCGCATGCACTACAGCTATCCGCCCGAAGTCCAGCTGGCGCGGGTGAGCCTGCGCATGTTCGAAAACTGGCGCGATGTTGTCGGCACGGAAGGCGACTTCCGCAAAACCGGATTTGTGCGCATCGTTCATCCCGGTGAGGGTGAACGGCTGAAGAAGAATGTGGAGATGCAGCGCGCTCTCGGCGTCAACGTAAAGCTCGTCGATCGTGTCGAACTTAAGGAACTGGAACCAGACTGGACAGTTGATGAAGTCGAACTGGCTGCCTATGAGCCTGATTCCGGCTATGGCGACGGAGCCGGCGTAGCCAACGATTTCCTTACCCGCGCTCGAGACCTTGGAGTCACGTACCTGTCCAAAACCGAGGCAGCGCGGTTTCAAGTGGAAGGTGGACGCGTGCGCGGTATCAGCACCAGCAATGGTGACATTGCCGCGCCGGTTGTGATATCCGCCACCGGCCCTTGGACCCGTCCGCTGTTTCAGCAGATAGGAATCGATTTTCCGATCGAGACTGAGTATCACCAGGTTGCAATCCTGAAGAACGCGCGGGACATGAAAGGCGGCGGCTGCGCCTGCATCGATTCAGTCAGCGCGACCTACTTCCGCTCTGACGCTCACGACAAATGTCTGATCGGAGATTTTTATGGGCAGCGCGGCGCCGACCCGGACAATTTTCCCCAACGTGCCTCCGACGACGGGCTGGAAGAAATCATCGAACGCGCCAGCCGTCGCGTTCCGAAACTCGAGAACGCGGAAGTCATGCGCGGAGTCACCGGAGTCTATGACATGACGCCCGACTCGCGTCCGATGCTGGGCGAGACTTGCGGCGTGAGCGGGCTATACATCTGTGCCGGTTTTTCCGGCATGGGTTTCAAGATTTCTCCGGCGGTCGGCCTGGTGATGTCGGAGCTATTGCTGGATGGCCGCGGCAAGACGGTGGACATCAGTTCGTTTTGTCCCGGCCGCTTCGCCGCCGGCAAACCGATCAAGGCAGAGTACGAGTACAAAGACGATTAACCGTAGCGCCGCCGTCCCGGCGGGACGCCGGCGCTACATTAACCAAGGAGCACACATGACCAAGAAAAAAGGCATCCTCGAACGTCTCAAGGACGGCCCTGTCCTGGGCGACGGCGGTTATCTGCTGGAACTGGAAAAGCGGGGATGGGTACGAGCGGGTCCGTTCACTCCGGAAGTTGCACTGGTGTATCCCGACGCTCTACGAGAACTGCACATCGAGTTCCGCGAAGCTGGTGCGGAAGTCCTGCAGGCGCTTACGTTTTACGCCAGCCGCGACAAACTGGCCACGGTCGGTCTGGAGAACCAACTCGAGGACCTGAACCGCGCCGCCGTAAGGATCGCGCGCGAGGTAGCGGGTGACAAGTGTCTGGTGGCGGGCAACCTCAGCCTGACCTGGATGTATGAACCCAACAGTCCGGCGGCCGCGGACCGGGTTCGCAAGACCTTCGACGAGCAACTCGCAGTCCAGGTAGAGGAAGGCGTGGACTTCATCATCGGAGAAACTTTTTCCTGGCTCGGCGAAGCCCTGATTTGCGTTGAGCGAGCCAGGAAGACGGGCCTGCCGGTCATGGTCACCGTTTGTTTCGAAAACAAAGAGGAAACCCTGGAAGGCAAGTCGGCCGCCGAAGCCGCCAAAACGCTACTGGATGCCGGGGCCGACATCGTCGGCGTAAATTGCCTGCGTCCTCCGGTGCACATGCTCGGAGCGATGGAACAGATGCGCCAGGCAGTCTCCGGCTACCTCGCCTGCCAGCCGGTGGCGTATCGCACGCCCAAAGACAAGCCCGACTTCACCAGCTTGCCGGAATTTCCACTGGCGCTCGACCCGTTGCAACTTACCCGAAAGGAGATGGGCGACTACGCTCTGAGGGCTCGCGAAATAGGAATCAACTACATTGGCTCCTGTTGCGGCTCAGTCGCCATCCATGTGCGAGAGATGGCACGTGTACTGGGCAAGCTTTCAGAGGATGGACGCATCTGGAAGAAGGGTGGCGAGAAACCGATGTCGGCCTACGAGTATTACGGGCACGACGCGGTGGCAGCAAAGAAACAATAACTTCATCACGTCTAAAAAAGGCCAGCCGTGAGGCTGGCCCAAAGGGTTCTTGCGGGGAGAGAGACACTGATTCCGAATCGGGTGAGACGTAACAAAAGTTGATCCCGGGACCAACCATCTGGAACGGGCCAGCAGCGGCCGCCCGTTCAAGTTGACCAGAGGTTAAGGCATTGCCTCGCCGCAATTGTCACGTAATTGTAATTTTCTTGTTAAGGCGAACCTGAGGCCAGCCTTAACGCCGGTCGTAAGCAGGGCTGTCCGGCGACGGCGAGTCATAGTCCTTCCCGTACAGGTTTTTGTGGGCGGTGGGTAAGTTGGCTTCCGTGACCCGCAGCACTCCGAGCGTAGAAGTGCCCTCCGAAACCGTGACCTCCCGGGTCATCATCTTAAGGGTTTCGGGCAGCGTGGATTCGTACCAGACCCGAAGCGTGTATCGGCCACTGGGCACGTTTGCGATCACCACCTGGCCCTGGCGGTCCGAAATACCGAAGTAGGGCGTATCCAGCGCGACCACCACAGCGCTCATCTCGGGATGAATATTGCAGAAGATGTATGAAATTCCCGGTTTATCAAAGTGTACGTCGCGGGTGCTGCCCGCTTCATAGAGGCCAAGGTCGAAGCGCTTGCCCTCGAACAGAGAGAACACGTTGTGAAAGAAGGGATCATGGTTTGGAAACGCCACCACCGAACCTACCGGCACCACCAGCACATGCGGATCGAAGGTCTTGTTCCTCTGGATCAGTCGCGGGCGTTGGGCCTGGCTTAACGCCACTGGATTGGCTGCATCGGCTGCCGGCGTCAGCCACACGACGACGTTATCGGCTTCATGGGCCTTTGCGCCTTTCTCGCCGTTTACCAGGTCAACCCGCGCCGTCAATGTGACCTCTTGAGCGTAAGCGAGGCCGGCGCACAGCAGTGGAATGCCAATCCAACGGTGGCTGAAGCGTTTCATGCTCAAAACAGAATTCCCATGATCAGGTTCAGCTGATCGGCGGTGGGGCTTCCTGAATCGATGTCGAATGTCCTCAGGTGACGGTATTCTCCGGAAAAGAGCAGGTCCGAGCGTGGCCGGTAAATGAGATTCAGCAGAGAGCTGCGGTTCTGCAACAGGGGCGCGGGGAACCCCGGGCTCAGCGGAAATCCGCGCACATCCCGGGCAAACGGGTTGTCCACGCCAAAAGCGCCATTAAACTCAAGTCTGCTGGAGGCCCTGACCTTTAGCTGCGACCATCCTCCGACGGAGTTCAGCGCTCGCAGGTCGCCGCCCGGATTGCTGCTGAAAAGCACGCTCCGTCCAACCGCGCCACCCAGGCCGCCCACGGCCCGACCCCGATAGAATTCGCCGGTGAGCGTGACACGCCGCGCCAGGGGAATACTCCAATCCGTCATGGCGGCCCAGCCATCCACGCGATGGTCGAAGCTCCAGTTCTGGCGGCTGTAGTAACCAGCCGTGCCCAGGGTCAAGGGCATGCCAAAGATGCTGCGAGTCCACGCTACTCGTGCAGCGTAAGCCGGCTGTCCCGAACTTTCTCCTGCCTGCGCGAAAGGCTCGAACGCGGAAGGACGCTCTCCGGTGACATTGTCCATGATGCCGCCCTGCAGAGTAATGTTCTGTCCCTCGGAAAGATTGAAGCGGTGTTCGAAGCGTACCTGGGGAATCCATCCCCAGAGGTTACCGGCATAGCTGAAGGCGGGGACGGCCAACGAAGCGAACGACGTCGGCGAGAGCGGAGAAATGAAAGCATTGTCCTGCCCGGCCACGATGGAAGTACTTTTCCAATCCATGCGCATACTCGCGATACGCAAGCGAACCAAACCGAAATTGACCCCGTTAGGCACGTTCGGAGATCCCCCGGCAAAATCGAGTTGCAGGTTTCCCGACGTTCTTGCTCCGGCAAGACGCGGGCCAAATACTTCCAGCCCGATCTGCGACTGGCGCAGGCTGGCGCCCAGCGTCTGCCCTGACACATCAGGAATGGATGGAATCGCCCAGGTAGGGACATCCTGACTGTCCACATATCCCCGATTGCTGAACAGATTCATCAACACGATGCCCGAGAGCCTGATCCGATATTTCGACGCGGCCTCGACCTTGGCCTGGTACTGATCGTCCAATTTGCTGCTCAGTAACTGGGAGGATTCTTCCAGATAAGCGACACGTTCTTCCAATGGACCTGGCTGGGCCGGTGCGGAGCTAGCACTCGCCCCTGCAGCAGAGGCCGCCGTCTCGCCGGAACCCAGCGTTGCCTGTAGCTCTTTTCGTAGCTGCTCCGTTTCGGCGCGGTACTGCCCGGCCTCCAGGCGCAACTCCACCACCGCGGTACGCAATTCGCGCACTTCTTCCTGCAGTTCACGAACCGCGGCCGTCATGGCGTCAGTCGGCTGTGCTGCCGGCGTATTCGCCGTTTGAGCCCATACAGATACACATCCGGCGAGGAGAAATGCTCCCAAGGCACCGAATTTCCCGATCCGGCCAGGCAAACCATTCGTCTGCTTCACAATTCGCCTCCCGAAGAAAGATTCTGGAGTCTCTGACGATTTCTGAACGCTACTCTGAGGGCGACTGCTCGGTACGAGCCAGCGGCGTCCGCCCCGGCCTTCCGGTTTCATGGCTCTTGGAAGATGAGGCCAGGGGGAGCATCAATCGAAAGACCGTGCCTTCCGCCGAGGTCTTTTCCACGGTCACGTCGCCCCCGTGGTCCTGGACAATTTTCTGCACGACGGTAAGACCGAGCCCGGTTCCATTCTCCTTGCCATGGCTGATGAAAGGCTCAAACAGCTTGCCGCGGATCAATTCCGGTATGCCGCGCCCGTTGTCGCTCACACGAATCTCAACTCCGCCGCTCACTTCAGTCAAGTCCACATGGATGAGACCGGACTCGAGCACGACCGCCTCACAAGAATTCAGCAGCAGGTTGTAGAGAGCGCGTTCCAGTTTCTTCGCATCGAACCATCCTGAACCATTGCCTTGCTGGGCGACCGTGATCCGGATCGGGTGGAATTCCGGATGCGCGTGTATGGCTTGCACGGCGCGCTCCACCGAGTCCTTGACGCTGCCGTAGGCCGGGTGCAAGGACTCGCGAGTACGCGAAAACTCCAGCAGCGAATCGATGAGGTCGGTCATCTGATTCACCGCCACTCGAACTTCCTGATAGAGCTCTTCCCGCTGATCGGAGGACAACCGGCTCTCGCACAGAAATTCCGCGTTAGCCACGATGGCAGCCAGGGAGTGACGCAAATCGTGAGAAATGGAACTGGCCATGCGTCCGATTGTGGCCAGCCGCTCCGCTTCCAGCAACTCCTGTTGCGTCTTCCGCAGGCTGGCGCGCATTCGGTTGAAGGCGCGGGTGACTTCGGCGACTTCATCACCGCCATGAGCATCCAGTGCGTAACTGAAATCGCCTTTCTCCAGGGCTCGCACACCTTCAACCAGATTGGCCAGCGGCCGGGTGAAAGTGTGCGAAATGAAGAATACGAGCGCGCTGCCGCCCAGCACCGCAGCCAGTCCCAATGCCAGCAGGAGACGATTCAGGCTGTCTAGAAATGCGGTCGCCTGATCGTAGGACTTGAGAACACTGAGGCGCACCGAGGGATTTTTGGCGCCGGCAAGTTCAAGGGACGTAATGAGAAACCGTTCTTCCCCAAGTTGAATTTCTTCCGGCCCGGAAATTGCGGGCGCGGATTGAACGACGCGTTGCCGGGCCAGTTCCGCCTCTTGCACCGGGGTCAGAGTGGTCCTTACCACGGCATCGCCGTAATGAAATGCGACTTGGCTGGCCGCAATCCGACCCACCTGTGACGCCACCCGGTCGTCAATCTCGTATCCGATCACAAGAAATCCCAGCAGGCGGTTCTCCTCGGCGGCGCCGAAGTAGATGGGCCGAATAAAGACCTCGTAAAGATGCTGGCCTCCAAACCACCAGTGTCCGGAGCTTTCGTCATTCAGCGTTTTGGCAAGCGACTCCTGTGCCATGTCGCGGGTAAGGCCTGGGGAGGCGGTATGCAAGGCAACAATCCGGCCGGTCCTGTCGCTCAGCAGGAAAAGATCGCTGCCGGCCAGCCGCCACAAACCGCTGGATGCATCCTGGATCGTGGCTGCATGCTGGGTGGTCATCAACGCCCGCAGGGTAGGCAGGTCGGCAAGCAGTTCGGCCGAGTGAGTGAGAGTAACTTCGCGTTCTCGCTGGAAGTTCTGAAAGGTGCTGACAGAATTTCGCAAATCGGCAAAGATTTCCCGCCTGACCTGTTTTTGCACGCTGTGCCTGACCAGCAGAAGGCTGGTGCAGGTGAGGCCAGCGGAAATCAGCAGCATGGAGAGCAGAAACTTGGTACGCATGCGAAGTTTCAGCATGACTGATCTCCCCTGCTCCCGCCCGGCTTCCGGCCGGAATTACCGCACAAACTTGTAGCCCATGCCGTGAACCGTTCGGAAGTGTACCGGATTGGCCGGGTCCCTCTCCAGCTTCTGCCGCAGCTTCAGAATGTGATTGTCCACCGTGCGGGTGGAAGGATAATTCTGGTAACCCCAGACTTCATTCAGGAGTTCGTCGCGGGAAATGACGCGCTCTGCATTTTGCATCATGAATTTAAGTGTCTTGAACTCCTGGGCAGTAAGTGCGATGGTCTGACCCTCGCGCGTAACTTCGATTTTGGTGAAATCCACCGAGATGCCGTCGAACGCATTTACGTCGCTGGTCCCGGACCGCGTACTACGCCGCAAGGCCGCCCGCACTCGCGCCAGTAGCTCGCGCGGACTGAACGGCTTGGTCACATAGTCGTCAGCGCCCAGTTCCAGCAGCAACACTTTGTCGGAAACATCGCTGGCCGCGCTCAACACGATGACGGGGAGAGCGGGTGACTGTTGCTTAATCTCCCGGCAGACATCCCTGCCCGACATGGCCGGCAGCCGCAGATCTAGCACGACCGCGGACGGAGTGGCGGCGCGATAAGCTTCCAGCGCCGACTTCCCGTCCGCGCTGATTTCGACGGTAAAGCCCTCCGCCTCAAACAGCCGTTTCAGCGCCTTCTGAACCGCGCGATCATCCTCCACCACCAGAATTCGTTCCATCGGCCTCCCCGAATGAGGAACACCGAAGCGGGGCATGGTCTCGCCACGCAGAAGGGCCGGACCGCTGCTCCCCTCCAGTCTCATCGCCTGTGCTCCGCATTCCACCCCTTAACACGGGAGGATGCTACTCAAGCTTACTACCACAGACGCGATGTCAGCGGTATGCAACGCTTTGTTGACAATATTTTTACAAGTCGTCAGAGGCCCATCGGGGCGGAGGAAGAGACGATGCCGGCGGCACCAGGCTTTCGGCCCTGAAGTTCGTAGAAAGGGTGGAGCAGGGCTTCAGCCCTGCATTGAGGGAGGTCATGGATGGCCGGCTTTAGCCGCTGAGGTGCCTATCCAGCTTTGGCGTTGCATTCTTGCGCCGCTTCGCGGCTGCGCCCAGTAACGCCATACCCGTGCAGGCCTGAAGGCCTGCTCCACCCAAAACAGCTATTCCGCCACGAACAGGTTCTCGGCAAACGGCCATTCCTGATCAATCCACTGCGCCTTGCAGAAGAACCCGGTATCCTTGGCGATCTGGGATAGCTCTTCGGGACAATACTTGTGGCTGCTCTCGGTCCAGATCGTCTCCCCGTCGCCAAACGAGACGGCAAGATCTGCTCTCGGGATGTTCACGGACTGTTTTCGCCTGGAACGCAGCCTCATCTCCACACTGCGTGCTTCGGGATTGAAGCGGGCGACGTGCTCAAATTGTGCCAGGGCGAAATCCGCATCGAGTTCCCGGTTGATGCGGGCGAGAAGATTCAGATTGAAAGCCGCCGTGACTCCAAGCGGGTCATCATAGGCGGCCAGCAGTTGGGGAATGGGCTTTTCCAGATCAGTGCCCAGCAGCAGGGAATCGCCCGGCTGCAATATGCGGCGCACTTCGCAGAGAAACTTCGCGGCTGCCGGCCGGTCGAAGTTGCCGATTGTGCTTCCCAGGAAGAGTACCAACAGGTTCTGGCCTTCACGACGCCGGGCCGCGACTTCAACCAGGCCGTCGAGGTATTCGCGCTCGAAGCCCACGATGCTCATGGAATCGATATCGCCCAGTTCGCGCTCACACATGGCCAGCGCGGTGGGAGAAATTTCAATCGGGAAATAGGAGACATGCTGCCGGCGGCAAAGCGCCTTTAGAAGCCAGCGCGTTTTCTTGCCGCTGCCGCTGCCCAGTTCCGCCACTGCCACGGGCCCAGGGACCTGCTCAACAATCTCGTATGCGTGCCGCCGCAGCAGGCGCTCGTCCGCCCTGGTCAGACCATATTGCGGTAGAACGCTGATGACTTCAAACAACGCCGACCCGACATCGTCATAGAGATATTTGGAAGGCAATTCTTTCTGCCCGTTGTGCATGAGTCCGGCGCGTACTTCCGTGGCAAACTCCAGCGCCGGATCGGCGGTAATGGCATGTGTCAGCATGAAATGACCTTTGTGATTCATCTAATTCCCCACGCAGCGAAATCCCACATAGACGTACTGGTAATGCGGCTGGAACCAGTTACGAAAAGACGGGCGAAGCATGCACGCAGCCGTGCGGGCGCTGCCTCCCTTCATGACATAGTGCTGACCATCGAAAAAATTGGCCGAGTAGCCCGGATAAAACTCGAACGGCTCGAATCCCGGAAAGGGAGTGAATGGTGTTGCTGTCCACTCCCAACCGTTCCCCATCAGATCGGTCACTCCGAAAGCGCTTTGCCCTTGCGGAAAAGCGCCGACCGGCGTGGGGTCCCAGTCCTCGAAATCGAAGTTTCCGAACCTGAGATCTGGAGCTTCCGTGCCCCAGGGATACGGCCGCTCCGATCCCTCTGGCGTGCCGTACGCGGCTCGATGCCACTGCGCCTCAGTCGGCAAAGCCTTGCCTGCCCATCGAGCGTACGCACCTGCTTCCGCTTGACTCACGTAAACCGGCCAGTCGAGGGGCAGGGGAACACTTTCAAACATTGTTCGGTAGTGCCACTCGCCATAAGCTCGATTCCAGAAGACCGGGCGTGAGATGTTCTGCTGCGTTTTCCACTTCCAGTCGGCTTCACTCCACAGGGCCTGGTTCTGATAGCCCCCTGCATCCAAAAACTGGAGATATTCGCGGTTGGTCACTTCGTACTGATCGATCAAAAACGCCGGCACAGCAACGGTGTGGGCCTCGTACTCGTTATCCCAACCAAAAGTGTTGGGATGACGGCTTGACAGGCCGAGCGTCGCGTAGCCTGCCGGAATCTCCACCATCCTCGGCGTGACCGGACGCACCACCAGTTCAGGCAGGCGCGGCTTGCGAACCTTGTTGTCGAACGGCAGCTGGTGCAGCATGTACGCCAGTGTTTCCGCGTGCATGAGGCGATGTTCGATGGCCACATTCAACAGCTGATTCGGAGAAAAATCCTTTTGCCCCGGTGATTGAGACAGGGTTACAGCACCCAGCCCGGCGTCGAGGGTTTGGCGCACCTGACCTACATATCCACGCACCTGCGCCAGAGAAGGCCAGTCCGACGGCTGGTCTGACGGCAGTCCTCCGTCAACTGGGTCGATGCCGAATGCGAACAGATTGTCAAACTCTGAATGGAAGCTGCTCCGCCCCAGTAGGCGCTCACGCAGCAGGTTCCAATCGAACGCTTCCAGATGCCCGACGTAGAAGACAATGCGGTGCCTCTCCGGAATGGGACGCTCGTAAAGAAAGTCGGGTTTAACCTGATCAAACAGCCGGTCGGTTTGGACGCGGGCTTCGTGGAGACGTGCCAGCAGTTCGTGCTGAACCTCGATCCCGTCTTGCGCAGCGAGCATCAGGGCCTCCTCGGGATAGGGACACTTCCAGTTCCGGAATCGCAGACTATTGAGATGATTAAACCGTCAGAAAGTTGCTTAGTTGTTTGGGCCGATTAGCCGGTATGTTGCTCGATCCAGCGATCCCCATGTCCCCGCCAGCCGCGCGGGACAGGCGATTCACAGGGCCTGTATCTTACTCCGGCCGCGTGGCAATTGGCCACAATGTGGGATTGTCGGGGCGCGGGTAGTTTGGCGAACGAGAGCCCCGATCTCGTTTTGAGCAATAGCCTAGACCGACACAGCCTGGTATTGCTCGTACGCGCCCTTGAAGTCGGTGATCTGGTGGCTGCCCTCAAAGTGCCAGATTCTGGTGGCGACTTCATCGATCAGGTCTTCGTCATGCGTGATCAGGAGTACGGTTCCCTGATAACGCTGCAGTGCGATATTGAGCGCGTTGATCGATTCCAGGTCGAGGTGGTTGGTGGGTTCGTCGAAAACCAGAACGTTGGGCTTCTGCAGCATCAGTTTGCAGAAAATCAGCCGCGCCGCTTCTCCTCCGGAGAGAACTTCGGTGCGCTTGTCGCCATCTTCCCGAGGAAACAGCATCTGTCCCAGCAAGCCGCGTATCTCTTCGTGGGAGGCCGAAGGGTCCCACTGATGCAGCCATTCGAAAGCAGTCATTCCAGGCTGAATCAGCGCCCTGTGGTCCTGGGCAAAGTATCCGACCGCAGCTTCATGCCCCCAGATAACTTTGCCCTCGGTCAGAAATGGGCCGTCATAACCACTCGTCTTGCGCAGCTCGGCTTCCGGAATGGTGGGAGAGCTGGCTAACAGCGCATTGAGCAGCGTTGTTTTGCCGGCGCCGTTCCGGCCCATTAACGCGATCTTCTCGCCACGCACGACACTTGCGGTAAAGCTTCGAATCACTTGGGTCTTGTCGTACGACTTGGTCACGCCTTCCAATTCAAGAATGTGCTTTCCGGAAGGGCGCTTCTGGTCAAATTTCAGATAGGGACGTTGAATGTTTGACCTGGCCAGTTCGGTGACCTGCAGGCGCTCCACTTCCTTGCGCCGGGACTGCACCTGGCTGGAACGAGTTCCTGCGGAAAAACGCGCGATGAACTCGTTGAGCTGCGAACTCTTCTTTTCCCGCTGCGCGTTCTGCGATTCGATCTGCGAGCGAATCTGCGTCTTCGCCACCACCATGTCATCGTAGGTGCCGGTATAAGTAATGATAGTTTCGTAATCAATATCGGCAATGTGCGTGCAAACCCGGTTCAGGAAATGTCGATCGTGCGAGATGACGATCACCACCCCGTCATATTGATTCAGAAAACCCTGCAGCCAGTGAATTGAGTCCAAGTCCAGGTGGTTGGTAGGTTCGTCGAGCAGCAGTGCCTGGGGATGTCCAAAGAGAGCCTGGGCCAGCAGCACGCGCACCTTTTGTCCGCCTTGCAACTCGCCCATTTTCCGTTCGTGCAGCACGTCCGGAATATCAAGGCCTTCGAGCAGGATGGCTGCGTCGCTCTCCGCAGAGTAGCCGTCTTCTTCGCCGACGATGCCTTCGAGTTCGCCGAGCTTCATGCCATCAGCATCGGTCATCTCCGGCTTGGAATAAATCTTGTCGCGCTCCTCCATGGCCGCCCACAAGCGCTTGTTGCCCATGATGACAGTGTCGAGCACGCGATAACGATCAAAGGCAAACTGGTCCTGGCTCAACACCCCCAGCTTCTTCGGACGTACCACAGTTCCCTTCTGCGGCTCCAACTCGCCGGTCAGCAGATTCATGAAGGTGGACTTGCCGGCGCCGTTGGGCCCGGTGAGGCCGTAGCGCTTCCCCGGCGTGAAGGCGGTGGAGACTTCGTCAAACAGAACTTTGGCGCCGTAGCGCATCGACACATTACTGACTGAAATCATTAGCTTTTACGGGAACTGCGGGAAATTGCCCAAAAGGCGGGGACGCAGCTTCTGTAGTAAGGATATCACGAGCCCTGGCCGATTCCGTGCAGGTGTCCGGCGCATAGTCGTGGTGCTGTTTGGACCGGCATTGTTCTGCTTTGCGGTCTTTGCGTTGACTTTGCGAGCTTTGCGGTCAAAGGCTTTAGCTGCAAAGGACGCAAAAAGCGCTGAGATTTCCTAAAACGGCACACCCGCACCTTCCCTGCCTCCGAGTTGCGAGCCCACCACAACGGATACTCCTTAGACTGAGCGACAGGCAGACATCATGCTCGGCATCAGTTCGTTTCGATGTTCGTCTCTTCCTCGCCAAGCCAGCTCGACAACGGCAGTCGCCCATGCCCCTATGCCCATCATCATTGGCGCGCCGCGCTCGGGCACAACGCTGCTCCGGTTGATGCTCGATGCGCATCCTTCATTGGCCATCCCTCCCGAGACTGGATTCCTGGCCGTGCCCCCAAGATGGAGGAAGTTAATAGCCACGCGCGAAGGCCTGTTTCGGTTCGTGACCAGACTTCCGTTCAAGACCGGCGCCTGGCAGGATTTCGGTTTGCAGGCGCGAGAGTTCCGGGAGGAGCTGCGGAGCATCCGGCCATTTGACCTCAGCGAAGGTCTGCGAGCCTTTTACCGTCTGTATGCCAGAAAGCAAAACAAGACTTTCTACGGAGACAAGACACCGCTCTATTGTGAGCATGTTCGGTCCATTGGGAAGCTCCTCCCGGAAGCGCATTTTGTACACCTCATTCGGGATGGACGGGATGTCGCGCTGTCGCTCCGCACCATGTGGTTCGCTCCCGCCCAGGACATACAAACACTGGCGCTGTACTGGCGCAGGCTTGTCCAAAGCGCGCGGGAAGCCGGCCGTGACTCCCGGGCCTACATGGAAATGCGCTACGAAGACTTGATCGCGGACCCGCAATCCACGCTGCACTCAGTCTGCGGTTTTCTGGGCCTGGAGTTTGATCCCGCCATGCTTCGCTATTGGGAGAACGCCGCCGAGCGCCTGAAGGAGCATGGGCCACGGCGCCGGATGGATGGCCGCGTAGTTGTAAGCCACGAGCAGAGAGTGTCCCAGCAGCGGCTCACCACGCAGCCTCCGCGGGTCGACCGAATCTCTTGTTGGAAAAGAGAAATGGCCGAAGCAGACCGCTCCGAATTCTCTCGCTTCGCCGGGGAAGCACTGGAAGGACTTGGATATGAACCGTAAAGGAGAGATGGCGGCTGTTTGTCTCAATGATTGGTCATGAGGCGCACCGCCAACCACGCTCCGACCAGGACATCAAACGTCAAACAGAAACCTGGCCACCAGTGCGGTACCCCGGGGTTTTCAATGAACCAGTGATGGACGAAGTCAAAGACTCCGTGCCCAACCATGGCAGCGACTACGAACCAAAGATTTCTCTTGAAGCCGAGGATGGCGAATAAAACAAATCCGCTGGCCGCGGCGATTTCAACGATAAGTGCCCTCCCGGAAGCTCCCATCACAGCAAACAACACATAATATGAGGCGATTACGATGAGCACGGTGGGATAGAAGGCGCGCTCGCGGTCCAAACCGACAATAGTGGCGAAGCCAGCCACCGCCAACGATAGTATCAACCCAATGGCGTATTCCATGTGCGCGGACGGCAACCTTTCGCGGCCCGCAGTCCCCTTTTACGGTGTCTCCCAACGACCCGACTCTGCGGAGCGGAAAATGGCTTCGATCACTGCCATGTTCTTGACCGCATCCTCGAGCGAAACCGGCACCTCAGCGTCGCCCCGCACCGCCCTGGAGAAGACGTCGCCTTGAATCGTGTACTGATCGCAGATGGGGAACTGCTCGGTGGTAATGCCGGTACCGAAGACATCGCGCCCGTCGTCGATAAGGATCCGGCAGGGCCGGTCGGGGGGAGCGTTGAACGGGATTTTGATCTCGATGCGGCCCAGCGTTCCGAAAAATTGGCTCCGCTGGTAAGGCACCAGCTGCGTGCTACAGGCAAAAGTGGATTGCCCGGAGGGAAATTCGAGTAAAGCTGAGGTCAGCCGGTCTACCTTCATCTGGGGGTCTCTGTCGAGCAATCCCAGCACCCGTGAAGGCTCTTCGCCGAACATGAAGCGAGAGGTGTTGATGGGGTAGCATCCGATGTCCATCAGCGCGCCGCCGCCGCATTCGGGGATGTTGCGGATATTCTTGGGGTCATTGTTGAAGTAACTGAAGAAGCCCAGAGCCGAGCGCAATGGGCCAATCCGCCCGGAGGCCACCAATTCGCGTGCGCGCAACCATTGGGGATGGGTGCGCACCATGAAGGCCTCTCCGATCTTCACTCTGGTACGGTCCCGCACCGCCAGGAGCTTTCTGGCTTCCGCAACCGTCAGGCTCAGCGGCTTCTCGCACAGGACGTGCTTGCCCGCCTCTGCCGCTTTGATCGACCAGGGGACGTGAAGCTGGTTGGGAAGCGGATTATAGATCGCCTCAATCTGCGGGTCGGCCAGCAGCTCTTCATAGGATCCATAGGCCTTGGCAATGCCCAGTGTGCGGGCCCCTTCTTCGGCGGAGCGGCGGTCGCGTGAGGCAATCGCGGTGACCTCACACCATTCCCCCTTCTGCATTGCCGGAATGACTTTCTTCATACCGATCTTGGCCGTGCTCAGAACTCCCCAGCGGACTTTGTTGGTCATATCGGGACATCATATCCGCAAATGTGCGCCGACAAAACAGCGTGTACTCGTGGCGCAAAACTAAATTCGCGAACCATGAACGACACGAAGTTTCACGAAGGTGCGAATTGTGGGAGTTCCTAGGCGCACCGCCGCCCTCGTCCAGCAGGTACAACCTGTGGGGTTGTTGAGTAGGTTATCCTATCGGCATGCCGTGTCAGTCACCCTCCGGAGACCAGCGCTTGATTCAGATCGTGGACTCGGCGCTGGCCGATGCTGCGCAAAGAAGCGGCAAATGGCTGGCCTGCCGGCCGGGTTGCTCACAGTGTTGCGTCGGAGTGTTTGTCATCAATCAACTGGACGCGATCCGGTTGCGCCAGGGGCTCGCTAATCTTGAACTGCGAGCGCCGGAGCGCGCGGCCCGCATCCGCGAACGGGCTCACGCAGCCGTCGTCCGGCTTTCCCCGGAATTTCCCGGCGATCCAGTCACCGGATTGCTGGATGAAGATGACTCGGATGAAGCGTCGAAACACTGGGACGAATATGGCAACAGCGAGCCTTGTCCCGTACTCGACCCCGAAACGGGAACCTGTGAACTCTACGAATATCGTCCTGTGACGTGCCGCACTTTCGGACCGCCGTTGATGTCCGATGGCGATCTTGGCGTCTGCGAGCTGTGTTTTGATGGCGCCACGAACGAGGAGATTGCCGCCTGCGAGATGCATCCGGACCCGGACAACCTCGAAGCAACCCTGCTGAAGGAATTGGAAAGTACTAGCGGCGCTCGCGGAGAAACCATTGTGGCCTTCGCCCTGGCGCGCGACTCCTAGAAAGTTCAGCTCTTCTTCTTCTCGAGCTCACTCCATCGTGCATAGAGCTCATCCACTATATTTTGGGCTTCTTCCATCTCTGCGTGCGCGCTCAGAAGACGTGGACCGTCACTGGCAATCGAGGGATCTTCAAGTTGGGCGCGCCTGGCTTGCAGCACTTGCTCAGCCTCGGCAACCCGCTGCTCAATGGTCGAGTATTCACGTGCTTCCAGATACGAGAGTCTGGTTTTTGCCGTCGATACTTCCCCGGAAGGGGTCGCTCGCGGAGCCAGACGTGCAGTTGCCTTGGCCGCTTGCTTGCGTTCCGCCTGCCCTGCCTCCCACTGCGAATAATCGGCAAAACTTTCCGCGCCGCCCTCGCCATCCAAACCCAGCACGATGGTGGATACGCGATCCAGCATGTAGCGGTCATGGGTAACCAGCACCAGCGAACCGCGAAATTCGAGCAGACTCTCTTCCAGGATTTCGAGGGTCGGAATGTCGAGGTCGTTGGTAGGCTCGTCGAGCAGCAGAATATCGGCCGGCTGCAGCATAAGCTGAGCGATCAGGACTCGCGCCCGCTCGCCTCCGGAAAGCCGCTCCACAGGCTGATTGAGCTGCTCACTCGTGAACAGGAATCTTGCCGCCCACGATGCCACGTGAATCACCCGGTCCTGATAAATCACCGAGTCGCCTTCCGGAGCCAGCGCGCGGCGCAGAGTTACATTCGGATCCAGTTCGCGGCTCTGGTCGAAGTACACGGTGCGCAGCCATTCGGCCCGGCGAATTTCCCCACTGGTTGCGGTCAGCTCTCCACGCAATAGTCGCAACAACGTGGTCTTGCCACTGCCATTCGGCCCCACCAGTCCCACCCGCATCCCGGCCGCGATGATGAAATTGAGCCCCTCGAAGAGCGTACGGTCTTCTATCCGGTAAGCCACATCTTCCAGTTCGATCAGCCGCTTGGTCTTTCGATCGCTTGCCGAAAAGTCGATTTGCGCTGTTGCGGTTCGAGTTCTTGCATTCAGGTCGGCGAGGTCTCCCATCAACTCATTGGCTTTGCCGATACGCGCCTTGGATTTCCTGGTCCGGGCTTTGGCCCCGTGGCGCAGCCACTCGATTTCATTGTGGACCAGGTTTTCCAGCGCCTCCTGCCGCTTTGATTGCGCGTGCAGAAATTCTTCCTTCTTCTCCAGGAAGGTGCTGTAGTTTCCATGCACGCGCAGTATGCCATCCGGATAGACCCGGTTCAGCTCAGCCATGTCGGTGGCAACGTTCTCCAAAAAGTAGCGGTCGTGACTCACAATCACGCTGGCGAACGCCGCCTGTTCAACCAAGCCTTCGAGCCATTCGATTCCCGCGAGGTCGAGGTGATTGGTAGGTTCATCCAGCAGCAGGATGTCCGGCCCTTGTACCAGGGCCTCGACGATCGCCAGTCGCTTCTGCCATCCGCCGGAAAGTGCAACCGCCTCGGCTTCAAGGTCCTCGAAACCTGCGCGGCCAAGGGTCTCGGCGAAGCGGGTTCCGCGCTCGGTCTGATGCACCGCGGCGCGCTCCATGGCTTTCTCGACTACAGACCGCACCGTTACCCCGGTTACGAATTTAGAATCCTGCCCCACATAGCTGACCCGGACTCGTTTTCGGAACGCTACTTCTCCATTGTCAGAATTCTCGTCGCCAGCCAGAATGCGCAGCAGCGTGGATTTTCCGGAACCGTTCGGCCCGATGAGTCCGATGCGGTCGCCTTCAGAAACTGTAAACGAGACATTCTGAAAGAGCGGATTCGCTCCGAAAGCCTTTGAAATTCCCTGGATATTGATGATCGGCGGCAACGCGGGCAGTCTCCCGAGTGTGTCTATTGAGGTTATCAGGAAACACGGTCTGCGCCGAAGAGTTGGGAGGTTCTTTGCGTTCTTTGCGTTCTTTGCGTTCTTTGCGTTCTTTACGGCGTCCTTGGCGATCTTTGCGGTTAAAGATTTTGACAGCAAAGTGCGCCAAGTTAACGCAAAGTACGCAAAGAAAAGCGGTACCCATTTCACTTCACGAAGGTCAGTCCGTGAGGTACCGCATGTGGGAAAACGTAGGCGTACAGCATCACGATGATTCCAACAATCGCCCCGAGGGCAACCGAGTGCCACACCACGAAACGAAAAATGATGCCTTCGTTTCCCACCTGGTTCGTGGCCGCGGTAGCTATGGTAATGGATTGTGCGTCCACCATCTTGCCCATCACGCCACCCGCGCTGTTGGCTGCGCACATGAGCACGGGATCAATCCCGAGTTGCTGCGACGTGATGCGCTGCAAACTCCCGAACAGCGCATTGGATGACGTGTCGCTTCCGGTGAGCGCGACTCCGAGCCATCCGAGAAAGGTGCCGAAGAACGGATAGGCCCAGCCGGTGCGGGTAAACGCGAGGCCCAGCACGGCATCCAGCCCCGAATACCGGGTTACATAACCCAGCCCGAGCATGAAGGAGATGGCGATCATGGCCAGTCGCATGCGCACCAGCGTGTGCCAGAAAATTTTCGCCAGCCGGGGCAGCGTCAAACCGAGCAGCAGCCCCGAAACAATCGCCGCCAGGAAGCAACCTGTACCCGTCGCCGCCAGCCAGTTGAGGTCGTAGCGCGCGGCTTCGGGAGTCGGCTTCGCCACGACTGGGGCGGCGCGATAGACCGCGTTGTGCAGATAGGGTACGTCCCAGCCCGGGGGCCCGGGCCGAGTTGTGCCGTCCGCCAGCACAACCCTGAAGGCGGGCGTGGTGGCCTGGTTCATGGCCCGCTTGACCGAGGGCAGCCCCCAGACCAGCACGAACAGCGACAAAATCGCGAACGGCGTCCACGCTCTCAGAACTTTTCCCAACGGGTAGGAACGGACTTCCAAATTTCCATCGAAATCTTCCGCAGTCCACTGGCCTCCGAACTGGTCAGCGATTTCTTCCGCAGCCGGCGGGACGGGCCTCCTCTTTTCGTCATAGTCGAAGCGCCAGATCTTCTTAGGCTTCCAGAAGCGAAGAAAGGCGACTGTGGCAACGATCGAAAGCACGCCACCCATGATGTCCACCAGATTGCTATCTACGTAGTTGGACCAGAAAAACTGGGTCAGGGCGAAGGAAACCCCGACCACCAGGATTGCGGGGAATACTTCAAACGTTTCCCGCCAGCTGACCATGGTGCGCACCAACCAGAACGGCACGATAATAGCGGTGAACGGCAGGATGCGTCCCAGGGTCGCATTGAGATCCGATTCCGGCAGCCCGGTAACGGCAGCCAGGGTGTGGACTGGCGTTCCGATTGCGCCCCAGGCCACCGGCGCAGTGTTGGCAATCAGATTCAGCGCGGCGGCGTGGAACGGCCGGAAGCCAAGGCCGATCATAAAAGCGCCCGCGATGGCCACGGGCGCGCCGAATCCAGCCGCCCCTTCGATAAACGCGCCAAAACAGAATGCCACCAGCAGGACCTGCAGGCGGCGGTCGGCGGTAATCCCGGCGACCGATTCTTTCATGATTTCGAACTGGCCGGTTTCGACCGAAATGTCGTAGAGATAAACCGCAGCCAGCACTATCCAGGCTATTTTCAGCAGGCCAAATGCGACGCCGTAACCGAAACTCATGGTCGCCAGGATCACCGGCATGCCGAAAAATACGACGGCCACGATCGCCGCCGTCATTGCACCGGCGATGGCACACCAGTGTGGCCTGACCTTCAGCCCAACCAGCAACCCGAACAACACGAGGATAGGCAGGGTCGCGACCAGCGTAGAAAGCCACCAGCGACCGAGAGGGTCATAGACCTGGGTCCAGTGCATGGGCCTTCCTCTTTAGGGTTCAGCAATTGGCATTTGCACTTGGCATTTGGCCAGCAGGGTAGCGTTCCGCCGCGAATCTCGAATGGCTGAATGCCAAGTGCTAAGTGCTAGGTGCTGCTTTCCAGTTCGCCGGCACATCGACGTACGACCGGTCCAGCGCGGCAATCGACGTGCACCCCAGCAGCTTAAGTGTTCGCTCCACGTCCGCCCGCAAGATCTGAAGCGCCCGGGTTACTCCGGCTTCGCCGGCAGCCGCAAGACCGTATGCATAGGCGCGCCCGCACAGAACGGCGCGGGCTCCCAGGCAGAGAGCCTTGACGATGTCAGAGCCGCGACGGACGCCGCCGTCCATCAACACTTCAACCTGCCCGTTCACCGCGGCCACAACTTCCGGCAGCGCGCGCAACGAAGCCGGAACGCCGTCGAGCTGGCGCCCGCCGTGATTGGAGACAACCACAGCCGCAGCGCCTTCATCGGCGGCGCGGCGCGCGTCGTCTCCGGACAGCACGCCCTTGATGACGATCAGGCCAGGCCATAGATTGCGGATCCACCGCAAGTCTTCCCAGGTCACCGCCGCGCGGGCCAGAGCCGCACTGACATCGACGAGCTCCATCGGCCCCTTGCCCGGAATAACAACGTTGGGCAACTTCGATAGGCCGCCATCGCGCAGGTAACTGACGATCCAACCCGGCCGTGCCAGCATTTGGGGAAGGAACGGAAGCTTCTCCCACAGGCTGCCGCTCATCAGTTCTTTCATCCCATTACGGAAATCGCGCTCGCGCAGGCCCGCCACGGGTGTATCGACAGTGATCACCAAGGCGGCACAGCCCGCTACCCGGGCCCGCTCGATCACGGCTTCCGAAGCCTCACGGCCCCCCATCAGGTAGAGCTGAAAACAAACCGGTCCTGAAGAAGCCGCCTTGACGTCTTCCACCCGATGTCCGGAGATAGTCGAAAGAATGTATCCCGTACCAGCGGCGCCGGCAGCCCGCGCGGCGCCGGCTTCGCCATCAGGATGCATAAGGCGGCTGTAGCCCACTGGAGCCAGCAAGGCAGGGAAAGAAACGTCGAAGCCAAGCACGCGCGTACGCAAATCGCAATTGGACACCGGCACCGCTTGGCGCGGCCGAAAGATAACATCATCAAATACCCGGCAGTTCTCCCGCAGCGTGACTTCGCCATCGGCGCCGCCGTCCAGGTAGTCAAAGACGGGCCTGGGCAATCTGCGACGGGCCAGCGGACGAAAATCGCCGATACGGACTACATGGGGAGATGCCACTGCGCGTGATGCCCTAGTCATCGCCCAACTCCAGCACCGCTAATTCCAGCATTAGGACGGCTCCGCTACACGGAGATCGCTGAACTCTGCACCCGGATTTACCAAAGCACGCGATTATACAAGTGAGGGGCTTCCGGCGGGAGCGGAAGTACAAAACGGCAAGCGGGGAGTCGGGCGGCGCCTCAAGCACTGGATGATCAGGGCCAGGTGCTTCAAGGTTAACTAGTTGCTTCAGTTTGCCTTGGCACAATAACAAAAGCGGGATAGAATCCGCGTCCGGCTACTTCCCCTGGCTGGCTGGCCGTATTCGCGCTCGATTTTCATGAGCTCGGTCGGTGGAGTGTCATGACGTACTGTCTTCGCGTGGTTTGGCGGTTCCTTCTTGGCATTTTCCTGCTTACACGCATGGTTTCCGTCTGCGCCGCCGTGGACTGGCCCCCCATCACTTCCGAGGAGCAGGCGCTCAAGGATGTGGCGCAGCAGCCCGGCGCGTCAGCGGTAATCCTGGAGCGTCAGGAACTTGCCGATGACCTGAACAATTTTCATTCCACTTACAAGCGGATCAAAGTGCTTACCGAAGCCGGCCGAAAGTACGCGGATGTGGAGCTACCCTACAACCGTCGCGGCTTCTCGATCAGTGAGATCAGCGGTCGCACGATACACCCGGACGGCAAGGTGATCCCATTCGAGGGCAAACCGTTCGACAAGGTGCTGGTCAGGGGACGGGGGATTCGGATTCACGTGAAGGCTTTTACCCTGCCTGACGTTCAGGTCGGCAGCATCCTGGATGTCCGCTACAACCTTCGCTACGACGACAAACGACTCGTGCCTCCAGAGTGGATCGTGCAGGACGAACTGTTGCAGAAGAAGGCCAGCTTCAAATTCATTCCCTTTCAGGGTAGTGGGAACGTGTACATCACGCTGCCGCACGGACAGATAGCGAACAATGTCTCGTGGAGCACGTTTCTGCCCCAGCAATACAAGCCTCAGCAGCACAGCATGCCCGGAGTGGTCACGCACGGCATAGCTTCGACCTGGGTGGATCTCGAACTCACCGATGTGCCCGCCTTTGTAGAAGAACCATTCATGCCGCCGCCGGAGATCCTCAGGTGGCGTGTGAGCTTCTATTACGTGGTCAGTGGGAAGCAGGAGGATTACTGGAAAGCTCAGGGGAAGTTCTGGAGCAAGGACGTCGAGAATTTTCTGGGAAAGAAGAAAGGTATCTCCGAGGCAGTTGCGCAGACTGTTGCCGCGACCGACACGCCGGAACAGAAGACGCGCAAGCTTTACGCCTTTGTGTCACAACTCGAGAACCAAAGCTATGTACCCAACCGTCCCGAGCAGGAACAGAAGGTGCTGGGGATGAAGGTCAATGCCGGGGTCGAAGATGTTATACAGCAGCGCAGCGGGGACCATGACGACCTGAATCGTCTGTTCGTCGCCATGCTGAGGGCGGCGGGAATTCCCGCCTCCCTCATGTTGGTGCCGGACCGCGATCACGAAATGTTCGTGCCTGCCTTCCTGAGCATGAGCCAGTTCGACGCTGAGATTGTGGTCGCACAACTGGATGGCAAGGACGTCTTTCTTGACCCTGGAACCAGGTTTTGTCCCTACGGCATTACCGACTGGCGTTATTCCAGCCTCCAGGGCCTGAGGCAGGTCGAAGGCAAAGGCGCAGAAATAAAGGACACTCCGCTTTCCACCTACAACCAGGCGATGGTCACGCGGTTCGCCCGGCTCAAAGTAAATGACGAGGGAAGAGCGGAAGGCACGCTGGGGGTTGCGTACTATGGTCTGGAGGCGATGGACCGCAGGCAGCAGGGAGCCAGAACCGACGACGAAGGACGGAAGCAACTGCTGGAAGACGAGCTGAAATCCTGGCTCCCAGGGGACAGTGAAGTGAGTCTGACCAAGCCTCCCGAGTGGGACAAGACCGAAGAACCCCTGATTGCGGCCTTCAACATCAAGTGTCCCATCATGATCAACGCGGGCAAACGCGGGCTGATCCCGTTGCATCCATTCCAGTTCAGCAGCAGGCCCCGATTCTCGGCTGCGCAGCGAGTGAATGCGGTTTATTTCTACTTTCCATCGCGAGAGATCGATGAAATACACCTGACGTTGCCACCCAGTGTGCAAGTAGAAAGTCTCCCAGCGAACGATGTCCAGAAACTCGAATACGCGTTGTATAAGACCGAACAAAAGCCGGAAGGCGCCAACGGAATTTTCGTGCTACGGGACCTGGTGATGGCCGGCATGGTCTTTCCCGCGACCATATACCCGGAGGTGAAAGGGTTTTACGACAAGGTGAAAGCCGGGGACGACCAGCAGGTAGTTTTGAAGGCGGCGACCCATGCGGCTGGAAATTAGATATTTGCCGCTGGTTCTTGCCGCTCTCTCCTTCATCCCTGGAGCGCGCGCCGCGGTGCCCGACTGGGTGCGCCAGGCTGCGGCTCAGCCCGTCACAACTCTCGACCCCGAGATCATGGCGGTCGTTCTTCTCGACGAAACGAGATACACCATACCGGGCGGCGAAGACCTCATGAAACATTACCGGAGAGTGGTGAAGATTGTTCGCAGGGAAGGCCGGGACGAAGGCGAACTGAGTGTCTGGGTTGGACACCAGGGCAAAGTGCTCTCCATTCACGCCTGGAGCATCGACAAAACGGGAAGAGAATACGAGCTCAAAGAAAAAGATTTTGCCGAGAGAACCCCGTACTCGTTCGTTCTCTACGACGACGTGCGTCTGCGTACAGCGCAAGCGCCGGCCTCGGAACCGGGCTCGTTGATTGCCTTCGAGTATGAAGTCCGGCGGCGGGTGTGGATGAAAGAGCTGAACTGGTTTTTTCAGGAGGAGAATCCGGTGCGGGAGGCGCGCCTGATTCTGCAAATGCCCGCTGGTTGGGAGTACAAGGAGTCCTGGGCATCGGCATCCCCCGTCCAGCCGGCGGCGGCATCGGAAGGGAGGTGGCAATGGACGCTTCGCGATGTGCCCCCGATCAAGCGCGAGCCCAGAATGCCGGCGTTCCTTTCGCTGTCCGGCCAGATGGAGATCGCGTACTTTGGACCGGGCGAGAGCACAGCCAGTCTGGGATCCTGGGAATCGTTGGGACGCTGGTACGCAGAACTGACCCTGGGGCGCCGCAGCCCCACGCCTGAGATTTCTCAGAAGGCACGCGAGCTGACGGCGGGAAAGACCGACTTCGATGACAAGGCCCGGACCCTGGCTTCGTTTCTGCAGACCGACGTCCGCTATGTGGCCATCGAGATCGGAATCGGCGGATACCAGCCTCACCCTGCAGGCGACATTTTTCGCGCGCGCTACGGCGACTGCAAGGACAAAGCGACGCTGCTCAGCAGTCTGCTGCAGGAAGTTGGTATCCGATCGGAATATGTTTTGATTAACACCCATCGTGGAATCGTCAATCCAACCGCGCATTCCGCATTGTTTAATCATGCCATTCTGGCGATAGAACTGCCGCCCTCCCTGAACCTGGCTTCCTACCATAGTGTTCTCGGCAGCAAGGCTGGGAAACGGTATCTGATTTTTGACCCAACCGACGAATACACGCCGCTGGGCGATTTGCGCTCCGAGCTCCAGGACACCTACGCCTTGCTGGTGACGGATGTGGGCGGCGAGTTGATCCATACTGCCCTGCAGCCGCCGGAGAATAACATCCTGGTGCGGGAAGGGCGATTCAAGCTGAATCCCGACGGATCGCTGACCGGCGAAGTAGTCGAGAAGCGGCGTGGAGATCATGCACTCTGGGAGCGGTATGCTCTCAAAGAGGCGAATCAGCAGGAACGCATACAGCGCGTGGAACACGTTCTCAATCGCTCTCTCCAGGGATTCACGCTGCAGACGCTGGAAATCCAGCAACTCGACGACCGCGACAAGGACCTGGTGCTCACTTACAAATTCACCGTCCCGAACTATGTCCAGGTGCGCGGCCCCCTGACTCTGGCTCGGCCTCGCGTTCTGGGGGAAAAGGGTTTTACCGTGGACCAGAAGCCGCGACAGTATTCCATCGAAATGCACAGCGCGTCGCGTGAAACTGACACGTTCGAAATCGAAATGCCGCCTGGCTACAAGGTGGACGATATTCCGGATCCCGTAAAGATCGACATGGGTTTCGCAAGCTATCAGAGCAAGAGCGAAGTTGCCGGGACCACACTGCGGTACTCGCGAGAGTACGTTGTGCGCGACTTGCAGGTCAGCCCGGAACGCCTCGCGGATTTGCGGAAATTTGAAGGAACGATCGGGGCAGATGAGATGGCTTCGGCGGTATTGACGCACGAGCCGTAACCTGGAATGCCCGGGCGGGGATGCCCCACGTCTCGCGGTTTTCGAGACGTGGGCCCGTCCAGGGAATGATGAACTAAGCAGCGGTTTTGTGCGCTATACGGCGATAATTCTTGACCGCTTTTTCGATGCCGGGGCCCGCCTTCTTCAAATCTTCCAGGTTCATCGCAGGATGGATCTCAACCCGAGCGTTGAAAGCAAGAAACCAGGGTTCTGCCACAGCCGGAATTTGCGAGGCATCCTTCAGATCGAAGAAAATATATCCAGTTCTCTGGCCATTGTCGTCCATGAAATAGGCGGCCTCGGGCTTTAGGTCGTCAAGAATTGATTCGATGGTCTTGGGCAACGTACCCTCGTTAATAGCGGTGTTACCGGTCTCCACGGGAATGGAAGCTTTGAGCAGGCAACGCATAAGACACCTCCTTTAAGGTGGGGATAAGTCTAGTTCAAATTCGCCCGGAAATTCACCTGTTGGACGAGAAAATGGGTTGGGAAGCCTGATGTCTCAAGCTGGTTCTCTCACGCCCCGGCGGAGGCCTTGTGCGTCTTGGGGCTGTTCACCTTCAGCAACAGGTCAGATATGGCCACGTGATCGGCAGGTTTGGAAAAATAGTAGCCTTGGGCAAAGTTGCAATCCAGCGCCTTGAGTTGGTTCACTTGTTCTTCCGTTTCGGTCCCTTCTGCAACCGTGACCAACCCCAGGGTCTGGGCCAGCATGATGATGACCTGGACAATCTTGTGACTTTCGGCGTCACTGTCCATGTGGGAGATGAAAGCGCGATCGATCTTCAGCGAATCAACCGGGAACTGCTGCAGGCGGCTGAGCGAGGAATAGCCGGTGCCAAAATCATCCACGCTCAGGCGAACCCCGAGCGCCTTCAGCTCGCTGAGCACAGAAGCTGCCTTTTCCGGATCTCCCATGGCGATGGTTTCGGTGATTTCCAACTGCAAATTGTTCGGATCGAGCCCCGTCTGCTTCAGGGTTTCTCCGATCCCCTTCGCCAGGTTGGGATGCGCGAACTCCTTGGAGGTGATGTTCACACTCATGGTCAGCGACGGCTCGGCAGGAAATTGTTCATGCCAAGACCGCAGCTGCTCGCAGGCTTCGCGCAGCAGAATGCGATTCATGGGAAGAATAAGCCCGGTCTCATCGGCAACCGCGATAAACTCGGCCGGCGCGAGCAGGCGTTCCCCGCGCTGCCACCGGGTCAGTGCCTCGAACCCGGTAATCCTACCGGTTTTCAGGGAAATGATGGGCTGGTAGTGGGTCCGGAATTCTCCCAGCTCGAGACCTTTGCGAAGCTGCGTCTCCAACTCCAAACGCTTGACCGCGCCCTCATGCATGGCAGTATCGAAGACTTCGCAACGGGCCTTGCCCGTTCGTTTGGCTCGATACATGGCTATGTTGGCGTCCCGTAGCAGGTCTTCGGCGTGAGCGTAGGCAGTAGTGCTTAAGACGATTCCGACGCTCGCGGCTACTACGATTTCGTATCCCTGGACGGTGAAGGGAACGGCCAATCGACTCTGCAGCCGCTCCGCCACGCGGATGGCGTCGCTGGGGTTTCGAATGTCTTCCAGAAGTATGGTGTATTCGTCACCGCCCAGCCTGGCTAAGGTGTCATCTTTGGGGGATTCGCTGACTTGCGGGCGTGAAATCGTGTCTACTTCCCGAAGCGAGGTGGTTAACCTCTCGCCGATGTGAACCAGAACTTCATCCCCGACTTTGTGCCCCAGGCTGTCGTTAAAGACCTTGAATTCGTCGATGTCGATAAACAGGACGGCGAATTTGTAATCCGTGTGCCGTTTGGAGAGGACTAACGCACGCTGCAAGCGGTCGAGGAAGAGAGCGCGGTTGGGAAGATTGGTCAGACCGTCGTGGAAGGCGCTATGCGCCAGCATTTCTTCCGCCCGCTTGCGCTCGCTGATGTCGCGATTCACAATCACCAGCTTTTCGGTTTCTCCTTTTGCGTTTCGGATGGCACTGGCGGTGGATTCGAGAATGCGCCAGGAACCGTCCTTATGGCGTATCCGGTATTCCAGCCTCTGCCCCTGGCCGGTGGAGCGTGCCTTGTGCGCCGCTTCTAACACCCGCTGACAATCATCGGGGTGAATTTGTTCAATCGACGAAGTAGTATTCAACTCCTCCGCGGAGTACCCGAGGACGTGCTGGTATGCGGGGCTGTTGTAAATCCGGCGGCCGGCGCCGTCGACCACCGCAATCATGTCAGCTGCATTTTCCGTGATCAGCTGGAAAAGCTGGTCTCGCTCGGCCAGCTGGCGCCGGATTCGTTGCAGTTGCAGATGTTGATAGAGGGTGTAAATGTCGAACAAAAGTACGACACAAGCCAATCCCCGGACCCATTCCCTGAGGTCAGACCAATAACTGCCCTCGGTTTGCGGGTGCAACTGGAAGAAGGTTAAAGAGACGATCCCAAAGGTCAAAACCAGGGTTACGACGACAGCCAGTCCCCATAGCCACCACTCCCGACCCTCGATCTTCCGCCTCTGGATCGGGATCGACGCTGGCCTGGCCGGGTTAACTGTGCTGAAATCTTCCTGATCCACGGTCGCTCTCTCGCCTCAGAGAAGATTCTAGACCGGTAAACCTTGAGCGAAAGTTACCGAAGTTTGCGTGAGACAACTTCGCGGGAAGGTCCTTCATGCCATGGCTTGACAAGATTACTTTCGAAGTAGGCTTTAGGCGCTGGATACTCCTGCTTCCAGCCACTGAAATAGCAGGCTGGCCGTCCAGCACATCTGGAAGTGTGCCCGCGGCGTGGTGAAGATAGGCTGTGTAAGCGCCTGTTCGCGCCAGTCATCCGGCAAGCTTTGGAGAATTGAGCTGTTCGCGTTCCGCGGTGTTGTGGGTTGCTGCCGATGTTCGTTGCATACGCCGTAGTTGTACCAGAGAATAAACGGTTCCAGTAGCCAACGAAAAAACGGCCGCAACCTGAAGTTCTCCGTCCCAGTGAACTGTCACGAGCCAAATGAAGTCACGCCAGGGCAGGTTCCAAGCCAAGTATGCAAAGCAGGGCCATGAGAGGCTGGCACCAAGCAAAGCTGCGATGTATCCGTATCGTGGCTTGACTAGTACGGTCAGGAAGGCAAAACCCAACACTAGAGATCCAAGCAGTGAAGCTGTGGAAAGCGCACGAACCCATCCAGAATACGGGCGGCCTCCTGCCTCCGCCATGTACATCAAGTCATCCACTGTCAATGCAGTGGTGAATGCAGCAAACAGATAGATGCCTCCTGCGGAACAGCGGTGGTTCACCAGCCCAGCCAAGCAGTGTTGAGCGACGTGGAGAAGCACCCCGACCAAAAATGCGCTGGCGATGAGAGCAAAGACTACAGCCCAGAAGAAGTCGCGGGAACTGAGCGCATTAAGTGCTGCATGGCCGGAAACAAGGACGGCGACGCAGTTAAAGAGTAGGGGCCATCCGAGGCGGCGAAGCCAGGTCCAGTTCATGCCTCGATTTTACCGCCGCGTAACAGCACACTCAGTTACGCGAGTAATGCATTCGAGTTGTAACATTATTGGCGACAAATCGCCGTTGTACCAATTCTCAATTGGTGAAATCGCGGCTTACATCAAGAACCAACTCCGCTCGACGTCAAGCCCTCGTTGTGTGTTCGGTCGCCGTTACCAACATTCGATCCCAACGTCACCGGTATTACTGAAGAGCTTTGCGTAAGATTGTGCTGCACCGGAGGAACTCTCA
>JBGQIG010000004.1:0-26986 GCA_041498365.1 Terriglobia bacterium
GCGAGCGCCACGCCAAGTCTTGAGCCCGATACTTCCAATTCTTGGGCGTCTACAACCGCAATCGCGGCGGCGCTCACGATCTCCTCGACCTCAGCACCGCGTGGCACTAAGTGAACGGGCTTGCTCATACCCATGAGGACGGGACCGAGGGTTTCGGCACCGCCGATTTTCGACAGTAGCTTGCAAGCGATGTTGGCCGAGTTGAGATCGGGAAAGATCAGCACGTTGGCCCCGCCCTTCAGCGAACTGAAGGGATACATCTGCTCCAGTATCCCGGGAGACACAGCGGCGTCTGCCATGATTTCACCGTCCACCACCAGCGTAGGATCGGCTTTGTGCAATAACTCTACCGCTTTACGTACCTTGTCACACAGGGGATGCCTGGTGCTGCCAAAGCTGGAAAACGAAAGCATGGCCACCCGAGGCACCACGTCAAAACGGCGCGCAGTCTCCGCTGTGCACAAGGCGATTTCCGCCAGATCCTCGGCTGTCGGCTCGATGTTAACGCTGGTATCTGCCAGGAAGTACAGGCTGCCCGTGCGGGTCACGATCGGGTAACACCCTGAAACCCGGTGCAGCCCCTCGCGCATGCGCACAATTTGCAGCGCGGGACGGATGGTATCCGGGAAGTGCTGGGTAACCCCCGCTACCAGGGCATCGGCGTCCCCCATGTGCACCATCATGGAGGCGAAAACATTCCGGTCCTTGAGCAGAGTGGGTGCCTCGACAAGCGTGACACCTCGGCGTTGGCGCAGGCGGAAGAGTTCCTGGACATAGTCTTCGCGCACCAACGATGTCCCAGGATCTATGATCCTCACCGCTCCCAGGGTCAGTCCCAACACGGCTGCCCGAGTGTGGATATTTGCAGGGTCGCCGAGCAGCACGGGAATTGCGATTCCCTCTTCCAACAGGCAGTGCGCGGCGCGCAGAATCTTATCGTTGTCTCCCTCTGGAAACACCACCTGCTTGGGTTTGGCCCGAGCCTTGTGGATCATCATGCGTGAGATTTCATGGGCTTTTCCCAAGCGCCGCTCGAGCTGTTCGCGGTAGGCTTCGATATTCACCGGTTCTTGTGCCACTCCGCTCCGCATGGCGGCTTCGGCAACCGCGGACGCCTCCCACACCAGCACGCGCGGATCGAACGGCTTGGGAATCAGATAGTCAGCGCCAAACTTCAAACGCTCCACTCCGTAAGCCCGGCAGACCGAATCGGGTACATCCTCTTTCGCAAGTGCGGCCAGGGCCCGCGTGGCGGCAAGCTTCATCTCTTCATTGATTGCCGTGGCCCGCACGTCTAAGGCGCCACGGAAAATGAATGGGAAACCGAGCACGTTGTTTACCTGGTTGGGATAGTCGGAACGCCCAGTTGCGACCATGGCGTCACTCCGGCTGGCCTTTACTTCTTCGTAGGAAATCTCCGGGTCGGGATTCGCCATGGCAAATACGACAGGCCGGGCGGCCATGGATCGCACCATATCTTGCGTGACTGCACCTTTTACGGAACAGCCAACGAACACGTCGGCACCCTTCATGGCCTCGGCCAGTGTGCGTAGTCTGGTGTCATGCGCGAAGCGCTCCTTGTGGCGGTTCATGCCTTCTTCGCGGCCCTTGTAAACTACTCCTTTGGTGTCACAGAGAATGATATTTTCCCGCCTTACACCCAGACGAACATAGTGCTCAGCACAGGCAATGCCGGCCGCGCCCGCGCCGTTGAATACAACCCGCACCGCGCCGATGTCTTTACCAACAATCTCGAGCGCGTTCAGCAGCGCCGCTCCGGAGATGATGGCTGTGCCGTGCTGATCATCGTGAAATACTGGAATCTTCATCGTCTTTCGCAGCATTTCTTCGATGTAGAAGCACTCCGGTGCTTTAATGTCCTCAAGGTTTATGCCACCGAAGGTGGGCTCCAGCAGCTGGCAGACTTTGATGATCTCGTCGGGATCGCGCGTGTCCAGTTCGATGTCAAAGACGTCCACATCAGCAAAGCGCTTGAACAGAACGGCCTTGCCTTCCATCACCGGCTTGCCGGCGAGCGCTCCGATGTCGCCCAACCCAAGCACCGCGGTGCCATTGGTGACCACCGCAACGAGATTACCCCGGACAGTGTATTTGAAAGCATCCTGCGGGTTCCGCTTGATCTCCAGGCAAGGATCAGCCACCCCAGGAGTGTAGGCCAGGCTGAGATCGCGTTGCGTGCGACATGGCTTGGTCGGCGTGACCTCGATCTTTCCCGGACGCGCGCCAAAATGATAGTCCAGTGCTTGCTGCTTGGTGACCGGCATAAATTTCTCCTTGCCCTGCATTTCTGTTGCTGCCAGGTTACTCGAAAACGGATACGCTGCCGAGCCTGGCACCCACGCTCCGATACGAGGCATTTTGCTGCTGTCCTCTGGCGGGCGCTGTGATGGGCATCACAGCATCGGGTGACCTTGCTCCAGGCGTAATCGTGTTCCAATGAGCGATTCCCGGTTGTGCGTCCGATCACAGACAAACCGATGCGGACGGTGTACACAAAGTTCAGGCCGGGTGTCCTCTGAAAGTAAGCGACTCTACCTCTGCATCCAAAGCGGGCGTGAGCGCGGGGACGCCCGGTAATTATTTCCGTCACAAAGCGGCCCTTTGATTCTCATCATCTGCTCTTAATCCAGGATTTTGTCAGACCGCGGGAAATCCATCGGGCCCACAAGTTCATGGCTAGCGAGATGTGCGTGATGGGGGATGCTGTAGCGGAACGAATTGAGCCGCTGTGGCGGCGATCTCCAGCCACTCCACAACCTCAGTCAGTCCGCGACGCCGTCGCGTGAGCCTTAGTGAGGCTTTGTGGCTTCAATATGCGAAGCCGTCCGCCTGTGCGACTGCACCTGCGTAGGCTTGATGGTTGACGAACTCCCAACCGGCGGCCAGCGCTTTACGGTCGATTTCAAGCAAGGCGCAGTTCTTGACCTTGGCTTCAAGAACTTTGAGAGCAGATTCCCGAGCCAGGCAGTTATTCTCGGCCAACATCGCGCCCAGCATCACAATGTTTGTGGCCTTAGCGGAGCCGAGCTTGTCCGCGATTTGCGAGGCGGGAACGCAGATCACATTCGCCGCGGGACTGGCAAAGTCCTCCGGCAGCTTGTCGCTGGAGTAAAGAATGAGTCCTCCGGGAGCCACTTGCGGCGCGAACTTGCGCAAAGCGATTTCACTCATTGCAATCAGAATTTGGGGACGCGAGACGAGAGGCGAACCGATACGCTGCTTCGACAGGCATACATGACAATTCGCGCTGCCCGAGCGCATCTCCGGACCGTAGGAAGGTAGCCATCTTACTTCCAGTCCTTCGCTCATACCCATCTCCGCGAGTAGCTGTCCGAGCAGCAGCACGCCTTGTCCGCCAAAGCCGGCAAGCTTGATTGTGAGCTCCTGGAATGCATGTGGGTACGGCGCCGATAGGCCAGACGTTTCTTCTTTTTGGATTTCGAGGACCTCTGAGACTGGGCGCCGCGGCGGCTCCGGGCCAGGAGGGATTTCCAGTTTCCGATCGCGGAAAACATTCAGCGGAAAAGTGGGAATCATTTGTTCCGCCACCCAACGGCGTGCGTCCACGGGATTCTTGCCCCAAATCGTCGGGCAAGGCGAGAGGATCTCGACAAACGAAAAGCCCAGGTTGTCACGCTGGTTTTCGAGCGCCCTGCGAATCGCCCGCCGCGCTCTCATGATGTTCTTGTTATCCGAAAGTGCCACGCGCTCGATATAGACGGGAGCTTCAAGCGTGGAGAGCAGTTCCGACATATGCAGTGGAAAGCCTTCGTTTGCGGGTCGACGTCCCCAGGGCGAGGTCGTACTTTTCTGCCCCACAAGCGTGGTGGGAGCCATTTGGCCGCCGGTCATGCCATAGATTGCGTTGTTCACGAAGAAGACAGTGATCTTCTCGCCGCGGTTCGCGGCATGAATGATCTCGGCGGTTCCGATGGCGGCCAGGTCACCGTCCCCCTGGTATGCGATGACCAGCTTTTCGGGGCAAGCCCGCTTCAATCCTGTTGCCGCGGCGGGGGCGCGTCCGTGAGCCACCTGCACATTTCCCACATCAAAATAGTAGTAGGCAAACACCGAGCAGCCCACCGGACTGACGAAGATAGTCTGGTCTTGCAGCCCGAACTCTTCGATGGCTTCCGCAATCAGCTTGTGCGCGATGCCATGCCCGCATCCCGGACAGTAGTGGGTCTGTTGTTTTAGTTCTGACTTGCGCTCGTAAGTGGCATAGAACACCGGCGACTTGGAGTGGACTACTTCGTAAGCGTTGCTGCCGGCATGTGGTTCAGTCGGACTGCTGTTGCTTTCGTCTGCCGTCTTTAGCGCTTCGCTTTCTATGACTGTATCCATATAAGGTGCCTGCCAGTCACACACCTACGCAGATCTGTTTTTCAATTTGTTCAAGTACCTCTTCGACCGATGGCACGTTGCCGCCGACCCGGCCGTAGAACGTTACCGGCTTATTGCTTCCCACCGCCAGTTGTACGTCTTCGAGCATCTGGCCGTTGCTCAATTCCACAACCAGCAAGCTTTGCGCTTTGGAGGCCGCCCTGGCCAATTCCTTCGACGGGTACGGCCAAAGCGTAATCGGACGGAACAGTCCCACTTTCCAGCCTTGCTTTCGGGCCTGTTCCACGGCGGAGCGCAGAACCCGCGACACGATGCCGTACCCAACCAGCAGCAGTTCCGCGTCATCGGTCTCGTACTGTTCAAATAAGGTCTCGCATTGCTGCGCCCGGATATATTTTGCCTCCATGCGCCGCTGGTGCTCTTCCAGGTCGTCAGGCTCCAGGTAGATCGAAGAGACCAAGTTCTTACGCGTTTCTGGAGTTCCCTTCACTGCCCAGGTCTTTTCAGGAACAATGGCCTCCCGATATTCAAGATCCAGCGATTCCATCATTTGCCCGACGAAGCCATCGGCCAGCACGATAGCGGGGTTGCGATACTTGTCTGCCAGATCAAAGGCCAACATGGTGAGCGCAGCCATTTCCTGCACGGAAGAGGGTGCCAGCACGAAATTGCGGTAGTTGCCGTGCCCGCCCCCTTTCACCGTCGCGAAGTAGTCACTTTGCTCGGGCGCAATGTTTCCCAGGCCTGGACCGCCGCGCATCACGTCCACGATCACGCAGGGAAGTTCAGCGCCTGCCAGATAGGAAATGCCCTCCTGCATCAGGCTGAGGCCGGGGCCCGAAGATGCACTCATGACACGGACCCCGGCCGCAGCGGCGCCGTAGACCATGTTGATCGCGGCGACTTCACTCTCCGCCTGGAGGAAGGTTCCTCCAACCTGCGGCAGATACAATGCTGCCGCCTCGGCGATCTCGCTGGCGGGGGTAATGGGATATCCATAGAAGGCGCGGCAACCGGCGAGGATTGCGCCCTTGATCACGGCTACATTGCCCTTACAGAGCCGCCGCATGTTGCCCTCCTTGCGATCCGGCGGCCGTTTTTGGCGGCGCGGCCAGGCGGAAAACCATGATCGCTCCCGGCTCCGGGCAGCAGTAGAAACAGATGCCGCACCCCGTGCAGCCCTCGCCCGTGTACTGCGCCGGATGCACGCCATAAGCGCTCAGGTCATCGGCGAGTTCCAGGCACTTCGGCGGACACGACTCGACACAGAGCCCGCATCCTTTGCACTCCTCAATGTTGATTTCGATGTCGCCACGTGCGGGCCCTGGCATGGGTCACCTCGAGACCGTCTGCAGTACTTCGGGGTGTTGCAACCATTTGGTTCTTTCGCAGTATTCGTACAATTCTGCGCGAAACTTGGGATCGGCGATTTGAATCAAGGCTCTGGCCCGCTCCCGGATTGACTTTCCGTGCAGATACGCGACTCCATGCTCGGTCACGACATAGCGAACGAGTCCGCGCGATGTAACCACGCCGGCTCCGGGGCTGAGCATAGGCACTATGCGTGAGATGGTTCCATTCTTTGCCGTCGATGAGATCGCGATGATGGGCTTGCCGCCTTTGGAGCGGGAGGCGCCGCGGAGAAAGTCCACCTGTCCGCCAATGCCGCTGTAAAACTGGTTGCCAATCGAATCCGAGCAGACCTGGCCAGTAAGATCAACTTGCAGAGCTGAATTGATGGCGACCATGTTGTCATTGCGGGCAATCAGCGCCGGATCGTTCGTGTAGGCCGTCGGATGAAATTCGAAGATCGGGTTGTTGTCTACGAATTCAAAAAAACGCCTCGTGCCCAGGGCAAACCCAACGATGATCTTGCGCGGCTTGTAGTTCTTGCGCGCTCCCGTGATCACGCCGTTCTCGATCAGGGGAATTACGCCCTCGGAAACCAATTCGCTGTGTACCCCCAGGTCTTTGCGATCTCCGAGAAAGGGCAGGACTGCATCCGGAATGCCTCCCACACCCGTTTGCAGTACTGCCCCGTCTTCGATCAGGCCGGCTACGTTGCGCGCGATGGCGACGTGCATGTCAGTGACCTCTGGCTTCTTGAGTTCGCATAGCGGCCGTGACGATTCCACCACCGCATCTATGTCACTGATATGAATAAAGCTGTCGCCATAGGTTCGCGGCATATGGTCGTTGACCTGGGCGACAACGTAGCGGGCGCACTTGGCGGCGGTCAGCGTGGTGTCCACGCCGACGCCAAAACTGCAAAAACCGTGGGAATCCGGGGGCGAGACCTCAATCAATGCCACATCAATCGGCATAGCGCCGCTTTCGAACAGCGCCTCAATCTCACTCAGATAAATCGGAGTGTAGTCGGCTCGGCCGTCGTTAATGGCCTCCCGCACGTTGCCGCCGATAAACATAGCGTTGTGGCGGAAATGTCCCGCCATCTCCGGGGCCACGTAAGGCGCGCAGCCCATCGTCATCATGTGTACGATTTCCACGTCGTACAGTTCGGGCGCGCGACGCATAAGGGCTTCCACCAGCGCCTCCGGCTCCGCACAACCGGGCTGAATGTAAACTCGCGTGCCGGATCGTACGCAACGCAACGCTTCATCCGCGGCTTGAAGTTTCTTCTTGTATTCCGGTTCCCAAGACATGTCTGCTCTCCTCAACGTTCCTTCCCAGCTAAGACAGCTTCATGCTGGGCGTGCCCTTTGGGTGCCTGTTCATAGCCCTGGGCAGCATAGTAAATTGCGGAATCGAAAAACTGATCCAATAGCTCTAACAGTTCCTGTTCGCCAAATAGCTCGATGGGGTTATCGACTACCGATTCTCGTTTCAGGAACTCCCAGAGGTTTTGCTTGGTGAGAACAATGGCCCGGATCAACTGGCTGAGAGGCACTCCCTGAGCGGCGCGACGGCTCCCAATCGCCGTGTAACGATGCTCAATGTCTTGCTCTTTTCGTTCCAGCAGCCAATTGCCTAATTGATGGTAGATCTCATACACCCGGGCATTCAGTTCGTAAATGGGAACCTTTTTGTACTCACTGAGTTGACCAGAGGCTTGGACTTTCTCGGAAAGGTTTAGTGCCAGTGCGTTCGCGTGGGTTTCGATCAGCCGTACAAGTCTGTTTGAGAGCATTGTCTTAGCCTCCCCACTTTTCTCGCTCAAGCACACTATGGATCCAGCAATGGTTTCTAGCCATGATCTGAAGCACAACTGAGTGTGACTTGGATCACGCCAATTGGCGCCGCTGCAGGACAGGTTTCCGGGGCAAGAATAGGCCTCTTACTTGCCGACGAGGCAATATGCGCCAAGGATCTCACCATGACCTTCCGCATCGCCAGCTATCGCATAAACCTCGACGTTAGCGCACTCATACCTTCCCCAGTTCTTCGGAAGGCGAACCATGGAGTACTTCCCCGGCTTCAGCACATTGCAGCTTGGGTAATCCTTGTTACACTGCAACTCAATAGCACTGATTTCTGTTGCGGCTTTGATGATAACCACTCCGTTGTTAGTGTCGGCGCTTCTTATTGTGATCGTCTCATACTGCTGTTGGTCTTGCTGCGCCGGGCTGGCAAAGACCAATAAGAGAAGGGGAATCGCACAAATAAACATAACTCCGAAAGTTTTCATGACGTCCCTCCTTCCGGTCTAACTTGCTCGCTTCTCGCGTAAATTCCGGCAATGCGGTCAGTCCTAGCAAAGCGCAACCACCGAGTCATCTTTTCCGCTCGACGACAACCTCGGATTCTAACTGCCGAAACGTCTCCGTGACGTGGCAGTTCCAGCAGACGGGCTTGTAGCTGGAGAAAATCTCGGGAAGTTGCTGGGGCGGAAATTCGTCCCACCCGATTGTCTTCTGATCAGGTCCCATCAGGGCCGGGGGATCCAAATGACGGAGGCGTCCGAAACGCTTGTGGCAAGAGGCACAACTCTGTCCTTCAAACCAATTGGACACGATGTTCCAAACGAGACAGTTGTCCGGGTCGGTCTCGATCTGTTTCAGGCACTCCTGACCGCAGTCGCGGCGCTCCGGCCAGCGCGAGCACTGATCCAGACGAAGGTCAGGCTCCCCGCTAAACGCCGAGATGGCAGCGCTTCCTGCTGCCACATCAACAGCTTCGGGCCTCGCCGTGTCCGGACAGGTTACGATCCGTTTGCCGCGATACAGGAGGTACGTGCGCACCACCGGAACAATGCGGAAAAGAACCACTCCTACGAGAACAGCCACAAGAGCAATGCCGACCAGACTCATCGTCGTCATAGATCACCCCCAGAAACCCCCGAATCCTTCAGGGTTCTGTTACGCACAGTTTGACTTGGGAGCGATTATCTTGCGGTGTGCTATATCACAGACGACCGTGACCGGAGTCACTCGGAAACGCATACAGGTATTCAGACTTTGCCAGGGGCTATTTCCAGGCCACCTCGCGTCGTAACCCGGGAAGCTGCCTCTTCACTGCCACTGAGAGGCGGCGTATGCCTTCACGTATTTTTTCTGGGTTGGGATGCGAAAAGTTCAGGCGCAAATGACGGCAGCTCTCCGGACCATTGCCGGCGTAAAACGAATCCCCGGGTACAAAGGCTACGTTCTCCGCCAGCGCCGATTGGAAGAGCGACTGGGAATCCATCCCTTCCGGCAAGGTGACCCAGAGAAAGAGGCCGCCTTGGGGATGAGTCCAGGTCACTTCCGGCGGGAAAAACTCTGTCAGAGCCTGGAGCATAACGTCGCGCCGCTCGCGATAGACTTCACGAATCCGCTTCACATGTTGATCAAGAAACCCCCCGCGTGCGACTTCAAATGCTACGCATTGGATGAAGGTCGAAGTGTGCAGGTCGGCGCCCTGCTTCAATTGAACCAGCTTGCTAATGATCTTGGGCGGAGCCACGATCCAGCCGAGACGAAGGCCGGGAGCCAGAGTCTTGGAGAATGTGCTGAGATAGATGACGTTGCCGATGGAAAATCCATTGTCTCGACGCACGTTCTCCCGGTCCAACACGACCAGCGGCGCGATGTGCTCGCCTTCGTAACGCAGTTGGCCATAGGGATCGTCTTCGACGATTGGGATTCCGTACTTGTCGGCCAGCAGAATCAATTGATGGCGGCGCCCCTGCGACAGAGTGACGCCGGCCGGGTTCTGAAAGTTCGGCAGGATGTACATGAATTTTGGGCCCAGGCGGAGCGACGTCTCCAGCAACTCAGTTTGTAGTCCGTCGTCATCGACGGGAACAGAGAGGTATTGGGCGCCATAGCCGTTGAACGCTTGCAGTGCCCCGAGGTAAGTTGGCGCCTCGACCAGCACCCGGTCGCCGGAGTTGATCAGCAATTTCCCGATTAAGTCGAGCGCCTGCTGCGAGCCAGAAGTGATGAGCACATTTTCGACCTTGGCCAGGATGGCGTAGCGTGCCATATGGCGGGCGATCATCTCGCGCAGCGGCTCGTACCCTTCCGTCGCGCCATACTGCAGGGCCGATCCGGCATGTGTTGCTAACACTTTCTGGCAGGCTTCCTGGAACCGTTGAACGGGGAAAACCTCAGCAGCGGGCAAGCCGCCGGCGAAAGAAATTACTCCCGGCTGTTCACTAATCTTCAGCAGTTCCCGAATCGTGGAACTTTTGCTCTCCCGCGCACGGAGCGAATAACGAGACTCCCATAGAGTGGACATAAATCTGCCCCTTCCGAATCGGTACGCCGCGCTCAACGGCTGGGCTAGTCCAGCTCCGCCGCGAAGGCCGCGGTGCGCCGCATCGACTACTATCTAATGAATCGAAGCCGTGAGCTCGGGCTCCTGGAAATCGATGATGTCGAACTCATCCACTTTTAGGGCAGCCTCTTCCTGCGCCCGTCTCTGGGCGTCGGCACGCTCCAGCTTGTGCAAGAGCTCTGCAGCGCACCAACGGCAGCAGAATCCCTTCTGCTCCTCTGGCTCTCCGGTTTCTCCAGTTGTCTCGAATTCATAGCTGAGCGCCGGAGGATCCAATCTGCAGACATCGCATACCTGTGGTACTTCATGCAGAGGCTCAAAAGCAGAGAAAAATATACTTGGTTTCATGACGCACCTCGTAAGAATTGCTGCAAACCTGCATCCATGCCGCTTCCCCTTCGGCCAACAGCGACAAACATCTTCTGCCGTCGCAGGCTATTCCTTTGGACTCCTGCGCCACAGCGGGAGGGTTGGATTCCAATTGTGAACTTCCTTTCCGAACTCCCCTGGCTGTGATCTGCGCACTGCCTGATCTCGTTCCGCGAGCCGCGTGAATTCCGCCATGTTCTTTTCCAGTTTTTCACGGAGGTTGTTCCCGGCCAGCAACGCGATTGCATCAACCGTCGCACCGTGGCAAGCCCATCGCAGAGAGGACACTTGACAAATTCGTCGTCTTCCGTAATCGCCGCCTTATGCGCGCATTTCATCCCTTTTCGGCCCGCCGCGCAACCTGGCTTCATTGCACTCTTTCCCCCATTTGCAGGCCGTGATGACGGTCTCTGTAGTTTGTGATCGCAGTCACACTCCTCTCTGAGTCTAAGTACCCGCACGAGTCCACACCAATCCGGCAGAAAAGAGGATTTCTTACCAGACACCTGTCGTCAGGTACTCGTGAATGGACTTCGCCGAGCGCCGCCCAGCGGCCATGGCCAAAATTACGGTGGCACTCCCGGTGACGATGTCGCCGCCCGCAAACACACCTTTGCGGGAAGTGCGCTGGGTGACTGTATCGGCCTGGATGTAACCTCGGGTATCGGTAGCTAACCCGGCGGTAGTGCTTTGGATCACAGGGTTGGCACTGGTCCCGATCGCCATGACCGCGATCGACAGCGGCAGCTCGAACTCTGAGCCGGGAATCGGGACAGGTCGTCTCCGTCCTGATGCATCTGGTTCGCCCAATTGCATGCGCAGGCAGCGGAGGCCGCCGAGCCAACCTTTGCCATCGGAGAGAAATTCAATCGGACTAGTGAGCATCTGAAACTCAATCCCTTCCTGACGGGCGTGCCGGACCTCTTCCGCCCGGGCCGGCATTTCAGCTTCGCTGCGGCGGTAAATCACGTATGCTTTACGGGCTCCCAGGCGCAGGGCTGAGCGTATGGCATCCAGTGCCGTATTGCCGCCGCCGATTACCGCTGCATCCTTTCCGCGCAGGTCTACCATGGGCTGGTCGTACTTCGGGAACTGGTACGCCTTCATCAAATTGATACGGGTCAGGAACTCGTTGGCTGAATAGACGCCATTCAGATGCTCACCAGGAATATTCATGAAGAGAGGCAGCCCAGCGCCGGTTCCAATGAACACCGCATCGAAATGTTCTTCTTCCAGCAGTTCGTCGATGGTGACCGTCTTGCCGACCACCACATCGGTTTCGAACTCAACCCCCATAGCCCGCAGCTGATCGATCTGCTCGCGAACTATATCTTTGGGAAGACGGAACTCAGGAATACCGTAGACGAGCACGCCGCCTAGTTCATGAAGAGCCTCAAATACCCGCACCTTGTGCCCTTTTTGCACGAGATCACCTGCCACGGTCAGTCCAGAAGGACCGCTGCCCACGACCGCTATCCGTTTTCCGGTAGGCGGCGCGGTCGGCAGGCTAACGATTCCCGTGCGCTGTTCGTAATCAGCGACGAAGCGCTCAAGGTAGCCGATACCCAATGACTCGCCTTTCTTGCACAGCTTGCAAGCACCTTCGCAATGGTCTTCCTGAGGACAGACGCGCCCGGTAATCGCGGGCAGCACGTTATCTTCACGGATCTTCGCGGCCGCACCCAGGAAATCGCCGGCCACAATCAACCGTACGAATTCGCGGACTTTAACCCCAACCGGGCATTTGTCCATGCAGGTGGGCTTCTCACACTCCAAGCAGCGCAGCGCTTCCTGCCGTGCAAGTTCGGCAGAGTAGCCCAGATTCACTTCGGTAAAGGTCTTGGCCCGCTCCTCGGCCGGCTGTTCGGGCATGTGCTGCCGAGGCAGTTTGATCCGCTCCTTTAGCCGGAGTGGATTCGGCGAGAGCTGTGCGGCTTGGGTCATCGTCTGCCTCTCTGGGCGCATTCGGCATTCTCGGGGGTGCCGGGGACTCGTGACTCCAACTCGTGCCGGAATTCCTCCATCGATTTGTTCTCCGCCTCGCGATAGGTCGAATTGCGTTGCGTCAGTACTGCGAAATCCACGAGGTGTCCGTCGAACTCGGGGCCGTCGACACATGCGAACTGGCTTCTGCCGTCCACCAACACACGGCAGCCTCCACACATGCCGGTGCCGTCGATCATGATCGGATTGAGGCTTACAATCGTGCGGATGTGGTCTTTTCGCGTTAGCTCTGCTACCGCATGCATCATGGGGACTGGACCAACCGCCAGCACCAGGTCGATGGGCGTGTGGTTGTCGAGCAGTTGCCGCAGCTTGTCGGTAACCAGGCCCTTCTCCGCGTAACTGCCATCTTCCGTAGTGATCATCAGTTCATCACTGACCTGACGCATCTCGCGTTCCAGGATGACCGACTCTTTGTTACGTGCGCCAATGATTGAGACCATGCGGTTGCCGGCACGCTTCAACGCTGCCGCGGTCGGATAGGCCATCGCCACGCCCACGCCGCCACCTATTACCACCACGCTGCCGAATAGCGCGATTTCCGACGCCTTTCCCAGCGGCCCGACTACATCCAGAATGTTATCCCCGGTATTCAGCGTATTGAGCAGGTGCGTGGTCTTGCCCACTGACTTCACCACAATGCTGATGGTGCCACGCTCAGGATTGGAGTTTTCGATGGTTATAGGGATTCGCTCACCCTGTTCATAAAGCCGGAGAATTACAAACTGTCCGGGTTTGTGTTTCCGTGCGATGCGAGAGGCTTCGACTTCAAACCGCTTAATGCCGGTCGCGATGAACTCAGCATGTGCGATCTTGAACATGTTGCTCCGAACTCTAACTACTAATCTATTGTTTCAGCGTGTTGGAAGCGGTGCTGTGATTACTGTCACAAGCGAATGTGTTTCCAGTGGCTCGCAGGAGGGCCGAGTTTTCTTACTGCGCAAACAAATGCGGGGTGGAACTGGTCCACCCCGCATCACACCTGCAATCTGGCAAGAAATAACTTCAGACAACTCCCTGGTCCAACATGGCGTTAGCCACCTTGAGGAAGCCCGCGATATTGGCCCCGTTCACGAGATTGCCGGGAGTTCCGTAGAGCTCCGCGGTCTGATAACTGTTACGGTGGATTGCGATCATGATTTTGTGCAGCCGGTCATCCACTTCTTCACGCGTCCAGTTCAAGCGTGCGCTGTTCTGGGCCATTTCCAGACCGGATGTAGCCACCCCGCCGGCGTTTGCCGCTTTAGCTGGTCCGTAGAGGATCCCCGCATCCAGGAATACCCTGGTAGCTTCGAGAGTACTCGGCATATTCGCACCTTCTGCCACCAGTCTGACCCCATTCTTGATCAGGTTGGCTGCGTCCCTGGTCGTGATCTCATTCTGCGTGGCGCTCGGGAAGGCGCAGTCAGCTTGGATATTCCAAAGCGGGTTATACCCCAGCTTGACATCCGAAGGGATGAAGACTGCCTTCTGGAATTGGTCCGCATATTCACGGATGCGGCCACGGCGGACATTCTTGAGCTCCATAATCCAGGCCAGCTTCTCACGATCGAAACCATCCGGGTCGAAGATGACGCCGTTGGAGTCGGACACGGTGATGGGTTTGGCTCCGAGATCGAGCAGCTTTTCAACCGTATACTGAGCGACGTTTCCACTGCCCGAGACCAGGCACAGCTTGCCTTCCAGAGAGTCGTTGCGGGTCTTCAGCATCTCGGCGGCAAAGTACACGCAGCCGTATCCGGTGGCTTCCGGACGGATGAGAGAACCGCCCCAATTCAGGCCCTTGCCCGTCAGGACACCAGTGAATTCATTACGCAGACGCTTATACTCGCCAAAGAGGAAGCCGATCTCCCGGCCTCCAACTCCAATGTCGCCTGCCGGGACATCGGTATCCGGCCCTATGTGCCTCGCCAGCTCGGTCATGAAGCTCTGGCAAAACCGCATGACCTCATTGTTGCTCTTCCCCTTGGGTTCGAAATCCGCGCCGCCCTTGCCGCCACCCATTGGCAATGTGGTCAGAGAATTCTTGAAGACCTGCTCGAAAGCCAGGAACTTCAGGATGCCCAGATTGACCGAGGCATGGAAACGCAACCCTCCCTTATAGGGGCCGATCGCGCTATTCATCTCAATGCGGAAACCGCGATTGACGTTGATATTTCCTTCGTCGTCAAACCAGGGTACACGGAACATGATCACGCGCTCCGGTTCGACCATGCGTTCCAGAATTCGAGCTTCGCGGTATTCCGGATGTCTCTGCAGAACAACTCGCAGGGATTCAAGCACTTCCTGAACCGCCTGATGGAACTCAGGCTCGGCGGGGTTTTTCGACTTCACCGTGGTCATTAGGTCTTCCATATAGTCGCCCGGAGTTATAATCGCGGGCCTGGTAAGAGTACAGGTGCTCATATAGTTCCTCCTTATTCTTGCCAGCACGTTCGGCTTGCGCCGGCAGATCATTGCAATGGCTCCAAAACCTGACCCGTTCGTTAGCTCTATTCCTTTGGGCTCCTGCGTAATCGCCCATCGGTTTGTGTCGGATAGGCTCTGCGGGTGGGAGTTGTGGAATTGACCACAACCTGGACCGGCTGCTCTTCACCCAGTTCGTCGGGATCGCTAAACCTAATGTGGAGCTTGGGATCGGGGTGTTTGGTTATCGCCGGATCACTGGACAGCTTTCGAAGCTCCGACGTGTAAGCTGTCTCGTGTCCGGTGCCCAATAGGTGGTCGGTTCTTGGTTGGCTGCCCATACTACCCTCCCTCGTTTCAGAATTTCCTAAAGCCTTACGACAGCTCATTAGAGCTTGCAGGCGAATGGAATTGCCGTGACCGGCATCACACCGGGCCGTAATCCTACTCACGCGTCGAGGAAGTACCCTTGCGCTACACGCCTATTGGAAGATGCAAACCACCTACCCTAAGTAGGCACCTTGAGGGGGTTGACGCAGGAAACGTGCGAGGATCTGAGTTCGTAACGCCAGGCAATTCATTTTTTTTGTGCCTGCAAAGAGGCTACATAATTCGTAAGAGTCTTAAGGCGTAATTGGGCTTCTCCTCGACGTCCTTTGCCCACTTGCCGAAAAACCGGTCCCCAAATTGGCATCTCCCTGGTTCCGTGAGGCACTATGCTTACATCTCCACTGATGGTTTTGAAGATGCGGTCGTACGGGAATGTCCCCTGGTTCGCTGAGTAAGAGTGGTTAAGTCAGGGGGCATGATTTTAAGAACACTCGCAACCAGCCCGTTACCTTTGCCGTCGACGCCGTGGCAATCTGCACAGTACACGCGAAACATTTGGGGTCCTGAAGTGGGTGAAGCGGGCGGCAGTTGGATTTCCTGGGTGGCTCGCTGCTGACCCGGGAGCAGGGCCACAAGAAACATAACCAAGCCGAGGATTCGCAATTCGCGGATCATCTTGATCAACTCGCCGCCTAGTACACCATCTCACCTTTGAGCGTCCGGCACAAATGAGCCGGGTGCATTATGAAACGAGAGAGCGGGCCTGAACGCTGATATGAGAGGCAAGTCGTTGTCTGAAAGAGGTACCTAGGCGTCATGAGAATGAGAAATCTGCCCGAGATTTCGGGTCACTCCTTGCCAGTGATTGCGGTCACAGCGAAGCGAGTTCTTCGAACTTATACTGTTTAAAGGTAAACCCCATGCTGGATGCCTCCGTCATCGAGGCTGGCCTCAGCCAGATCGCGCCGGAACAACTGCGCACTGCCTTGGCAAATTTTGTGCCCCAAAACGCCACTCCCGCCGAGCGGGCCAGTGCCATTGAAGCCGGACTGCGCAGTCCGGCCGGCCAATCCGTGCGTGACGCGATGGCGAAATGGATCGTCGATGTAATTGTTCCGGTTGACAGGTTAGTTCCGGAAGCTTATGTGAAATGGCGTGAGCCGGTGCGGGACGCCATGATGTTTGTGGTGGCGCGCCTGTCGCCCGCCCGCCTGGCCCCCAAGCTCCTGGAGCAACTTGAACTTCCGGAGACAACGTCGGCTGAAACCCGTTTACTGCGGCTGATTGCGAAAGTCCCCGGCTTACAAAAACTGGGACAAGTGATAGCGCGAAACCGCCACCTCCGTCCTGCCCTGCGCAATGCGCTCGCCCGCCTGGAAAACGGAATCCGTGATGTCAAGCCGGAGGAGATACGCGCCATCATTCAGCAGGACTTGGGATCGCGGCTCAGGACCTTCGAGGTTGACATCGCGCCCGTAATACTCTCAGAAGCCAGTGTCAGCGCGGTGGTGCGCTTCACCTGGCGCGACCCGGTCCAGGGACGGCGGGAACGCGGCGTTTTTAAAGTTCTGAAACCCCACATCCCGGAATATTTTGCCGAGGACATGGACTACTTGCAGGGGCTGGCCCAATACTTCTCCGACCGGCACCGTAACTACGGATTTCCTGCGAACCTTCTCCCCGATACCTTCAAGAAAGTCCGACGCCTCTTGCATTACGAAGTCAATTTTGTTCGCGAACAGAAGACGTTGGTTGAAGCATGGAATCTCTATCAGACCATTCCTCACGTTCGTGTGCCTCGCCTGATTGGGCCACTGTGCACACCCAGGATTACGGCGCTCACGGAAGAGCACGGAACCAAAGTGACGAACGCTGCCGCCCGCCTGCCGGTCGCGCGTCGCAGGCAAGTGGCCGAGCAACTGATTGAGGCACTGGTGGCCGTTCCTCTGCTTTCGGCGGAGGAGAATGCAATCTTTCACGGCGACCCTCATGCCGGCAATCTCCTTTATAACAATCGGACTGGAGAACTAATCATCCTCGACTGGGCTCTGCGGGAACGCTTAAGCCGCGATCAGCGCCGGCATCTCGCGCTTCTGTTTTTGATGGTGGCACTGCGCGACCCGGTGGGCACGTGCAACGAAATTCTGGCGCTCACTCAACAGCGCATCCGGAGCGCTTCACCGCGGGGACAGACGATTGGCGAGGCAGTCACCCGGTTCCTCGACGAACTGCCGATCACGCATTTGCCCAGCGGTGTGGATGCCATGCGGCTCGTGGAACGCATTGCGTTCAAGGGAGTGAAGTTCCCGGCGTCATTGATCATGTTGTCCAAGGTGATGTTCACGCTGGATGGGGTCCTGGCCGATATTGGAGGCTCGGATGCCGGCATGGGCTTCAACCTCTCGCGCCACGTTGCCGAGCATTGGCTCAGTCACCGCAAGGCGTTCCGTTTACCTTTGATGTCAAAAGACTGGATCACGCTCCAGTGTAGTGCGTTGCTTTACACAACCCGCTTATGGCTGAAGTGTGAAGCGACATTGCTGAATCGCTTGCTGCCTGCCGCTGCGACCTCATCACTCGCACCAGCCTGATCAGGAACCCAGACTTGCATCGTTCCAAGCCGTTTCCGCCGCTGGTGGGATAAAACTCATGGCTCGCTCGGCAAGTGCGGTAATGGTCAGGCTGGGATTGACCCCGAGATTGGCCGCCACCACCGATCCATCGCAGATGTACATGTTCTTGTAGTTGAAGACGCGATGACGTGAATCCACCACGCCGTGGGTGCTTGAATCAGCAATGACGCAACCTCCGATGCAGTGAGCCGTGCTCGGAACATTGAAGAGGATCTCCGGGACCATGCTCATCGGAACCCCTCCGGTGAGCTGCCCGAGCTTCTGGGCAAACTCATTTGCCCTCGGGATGTAGGTAGGCACTTTCTCCCCCCGGCTGAGAAGAAATTTCCTGAACGGCCAGAACCAGGGGCGTTGCCAGCGCATCTCGATCTCGCCATCGAGCGCCTGCATGCAAAGCAGAATCAAGAATTCTCGCGCCCAGCCCAACGGTTGCAGCACGCGCATGGTCCTGATCGGATGGCGTAGCAGAGAGCTGATGAGATTCTTCAACCAAAGTGCGACCCGCCGCGGCCCAGGACGGCCATTGGTGAGGATGGTGGTCAGCAGGCCCATGGCATCGGAGCCACGTGGATAGCGGACGGCTTCAATGTGGGTGTCCTGGTCGATGTAGATGCCGGAACCGATGGCTATGCCTTGCGACAAATCTTCACGATAACCCGGCATGCGCACACCGATCAGCGATTCAGAATTGGTGCGCACGTGTTTGCCCAGCTGCGGGCTGATGGCCGGCAAGGAGCCATCCTCTTTGAACCGAAAGAGCAGTTCCATGGTGCCCAGCGAGGATGCGGAGAAGACCACCCCACGGCAGGTGAAGCGCCGCGGCTGTCGCCAGATCCGCGCCGTGGAATTCACGGTGCGCACTTCGTATCCGGCGCCCCCATCACTCGCGCCACCCAGCGGCTTAACGCTCACGACCTGGGTTTCAGGAAACACCCGCGCGCCGTGCTTTTCCGCCAGATACAGGTAGGTGAGATCCAGGGTGTTCTTCGCGCCATAGCGGCAGCCCATCATGCAACCGCCGCAGGCGATGCAGGTGGTTCGCTGGGGACCTTCGCCTCCGAAGAATGGATCAGGGAAGGCCTGGTTGCCGGGTTCTCCTTGCTTGGGCTGAAAGATGCCCACTTTCGTGCGGTAGAAAGTATGCCCGCATCCCACAGCCTCGGCAGCGTTCTTCAGGAGATGGTCAGCAGGTCCGAGAATCGTGTTTTCGGTGGCTCCCAGCATCCGTGCGGCAGTTTCATAATGCCGGGGCATCTCCGCCTTCCAATTGGCCAATCCCGTCCACGAGCCCGTTTCCCACACTTTTTCAGGGGAAGAAAGCAGAGTACAGGCGTATGTGATGGAGCCGCCGCCCACAGCACAACCATGAAGAATAGTCACATGCTTGAAGAACCGCATGTTGAAAAAACCACGCAGGCCGAGTTTGGGACGCCAGAACCAGCGATGGATGGACCAGCTCGTATGGGGCAAGTTGTCAGGCGTCCAGCGCCGGCCCATTTCCATGACCGCTACCCGGTAGCCCTTCTCCGCCAGTCGATGGGCCGAAACACTGCCACCAAAGCCCGATCCTATGACGATAAAGTCGAAATCGAATTGGTCGTGGCGGGACGGCATAGAGTCGTTATAGGTCAGCTATCGAAACAGCCTCCGTCTTCTTCTCCCTTCGAACTCGGACATCGATAACTTCGCCAATTCTCCGCAGTGCTTCGGCACTCTGCGGTACATCAGGTCCAAACATCTGGAAGTCGTGATTCATGTCCTTCCAGGTCTCCATAACGACATCGGCCCCCTGGCTCTGGGCGCGGCCAGCGAAGGCTTGAATGCTGTCGTACAGAATCTCGGTACCCCCAGCTTGAATGTAAATGGGAGGAAGGCCGCGCAAATCGGCCCAAAGGGGCGATACCAGCGGCTGGCGGCGCTGGGTAGGATCACAGAACCAATCTGCCCATTTCTCGAGCATCGGCCTGTCAATCCAGTCATACGCCTGATTGCGGACGATGCTGGCGCTCTTGCTTTCGAAATCCGTGGCCGGAGAGAGAGCAATAACTAATGCCGGCAACGGCAGCTTGGCATCTCGTGCTGCCAATTGTGAAGTCAATGCCAGGTTTCCGCCCGCCGAGTCACCGATTAGAACTAGATTCTCAGGATCAGTACCAGTTGCCAGTAACCAGCGGTAGGCGTTGAGCGCATCTTCAAGTTGCGCCGGGAAACCATGTTCCGGCGAGAGACGGTAGTCCAGGGCGAACGTTCTGGATTTTGCCGCCAGCGTAATCAGCGCGATGAAGTTGGCGTATGCCCGAGGGTAATAAGAATATCCGCCACCATGACAATACAAGACCGTGACTCGAGCCTCTCCGTTCTTTTGTGCAAACCAACTTCCTCGGAACTTCTCCTGCACAACCGGTGTGATGTTTACTCCTGATAGCGCCGGCGAACTGATCACGACCGAATCCAGATAGCAGCGCGCTTCCCTCACATCACGCATCGTGAAGGCGGTGGTCACTAGTCTCTTCAGTATTTCAGTGTTCAGTTCCACGAGCCAGTTCCAACCGGGCTGGCGTGGGCCTTTGAGCATCCGGCGGGCAGACACCTTCAGGATCGATTCACCGATTTCGGCTGCACTCCGCAGCTGGTACTGGGTTGGGCCAGCGAAATGTATCCGCGCAACCATGACAATCACCAACCTTCTACCCGGTCCGGGCAGAGTTGGGAATGTGAATTGGAGCCTGAAGGAGAATCGGTGAGTCGGACGGTGGGTCAGCCACAAATGTCCGCACGACGCTCTGCGCCTGTTGCCACCAGCCCTGGAAGCTTCGACCATCGGCACAAACCCGCAGCGGGCTCCAGCCATTGAGATCGAATGCCCCGTCAACCGGACTCACAGCCACAGTTCGAGTGTCCAGCCGTAATCCTTCGCGTAGTGCTTTCAGCGCACTTTCTTTCGCGCTCCAAAGCAGCGTCACCAGCCGGGACCGCTCCGTCTGGCAGACTCGCGCCACCAGCGCTTGCTCGTCCTCGGTGAAATAGTCGGCAACAAAGGCCTCGCTTCGCGCTTCGATCACTTCCTGATCACAACCCAAATCCACTCCAGACATTGCAACCGCACAGATGGCGGCACCGGACCTGTGGCTGATTGAAATCGTAACCGCGGCCGGATCATTCGCAATGAAAACCTCCGGCGCGCCGGACAATGCCGGGCGTATTTCGATCTGGGCAAGGGTTTGGGGATCAGCTGGCATTTTCAGAAAAGAAGCCACAGCGCATTTTGCCGTCCAGCGTCCCAGCCGCCAGTCGGCACGCCGTTTGGCAAATCGCATGCCGTCCAGGCAGACGGATTCGCTGGCACTCAGCCAAACACTCTCCACCGGTACGTCCGCTTCGGTCTGTTCCAGCCAGTAAACGCACACATCTACACCTCGCCCATTTAGAAGTCAGCTCTAGGCTGCCGCCTCACTTATCGTGGCCACTGACCTCCCGGAGTTTTCCTCTCTTTCAATCCCTCGTTCGACCGCATGGATGAGAAATGGACGCAAGTCCCCGGGGGGAAGAATGTGATTCAGCGCACCCACTTCGAGGGCCCGTTGCACGCTGTGCACGCGGTCAAACTCGGCGGCCATCTCACCCAACTTCTCCGAGTGCACAATCTTGAAGAGTTCTTCCCACTGGGTGCGCAAGCGGCCCTTCTCCGCACCCTCGGCCTGCGCCATCGCCTGGCTCAGCGCTTGCAGCCGCGGATCTTTACGGGCCCTGGCATCAACTTCACCCGCGAAAACGACCGCTGCTGCTGGCGCGCCACCAATTACCGAGGCGTATGTCCCCTCCAGGGCCGCCACTTCAAGTTGTTCGTTCAGCGCTCGCGAGAAAACCACATAGGCGCCACCGTGATAGCGGGAGATCACGCAGAATACGATGGGACCTTTGAAGTTCACCACGGCCCTGCCAATCTCGGCGCCGTATTCAAGCTGCAACCTGCGCATCGATTCAGGCGAGCCATCGAAACCTGACAGATTGGCCAGAAGCACTAACGGCCGGTTATTGCTTGCCGCATTGATCGCGCGGGCCACCTTCTTGGAGGATTGTGGAAACAGGGTTCCGGCAAACCACTGGTCTGGCCCGTCGGCTGGGACAAATCCCAACCGCGCCACCGGCTGAGACTCGATGCCGATAAGGCAAACGGGATAGCCACCGAGATGGGCATCCCAGACCACTGCCGTCTCTGCCGCGCGCATACCCGCCCAACGCTCGAGCGGTGCATGGTCCTGGTCAGTGACCGCCATCATCACTTTCCGAATGTCGAAAGATTTCTTCCGCCCCGGGTTGGTCTCGTCCGACAGAATCTCGCCGATCAGCGCGAAGCCATCCCCGCCATTTTGACTATGGGCATGAACTCTCACATCCCGATCGATGGGATCGCTCGTCGCACCGCGCCTGGGGAACCGCTCGCCGGGCGCGACGTAGGTGTGGTCATAGTGACGGAACAGGATGTGGCAAGCTTCATCAATATCTCGCGCCCAGTATTGGGCTTGGCCGTTCGGTCCCATAATGCGGTCGTAGCCGCCGATGCCCTGATTGTCCTCCGCGGAGACGCTGCCAGAGTAATCGAGGGCACGCTTACCCGTGAGCACCATGGCTGCTTTCGGGGTCATGACCAGAATGCCGCGGGTGTGCATGAGCATGGTGGCCTCGGCATTCCAGTAGGGCTGCGCTCCGACGTTGATCCCGTTGACCACGAGATTCACCTCGCCGCCGGCTTGCGTGAACTCCACCAGGCGCCGCAGGACGCGGGCAATCCAATCCATGCCCTCCACCCCGCACTCCATCGAGATCTTGGCCCCGGCCGAGAGGGAGAACCACTCCAGGGGGACGCCTTTGCCCTTGGCTAGATCCAAAGCGGCCAGGATGCGCCGGCATTCTGGCTCGGCGATGGCTCCCAGATCCTTGCTCGGATCTCCCAGCAGCACGACCCGTGTCATTCCCTCGGGATACTTGTTGGTGAAATTGCGGATAACGCCCACAATTACGTTGGCTGGGTTTTGACCATAGGGCCGATCCACGGGAACCAGATCACCCTCAGCATCAAGATCGTGCTCGACAAAATCGCCTGGAGGAAATTCGGCCCGCGTGTCTTTCGGGGCGGGCGTGAGCATCTTGATGATTTCGTAAGGGTAGATGAGTCCGCGCTGGCGCATACGGACGACTTTCCGCTCATATTCAGTCAGCGGTTTGATCGCCTGTAGTTTGTCCGCGGGCCGGAAGGTAATGAGCCAATCGCTGCCGCCGGGGCTCGAAATGCGCACTACCATATCGCGCAGTTCCCCGCTTGCGGGATTAGGGATGCGGGCGCGCACCACCACCTGTTCCAAGCCCAGGCCTTCGGTCGCGGGGGAGAGTTTGCGCACGATGTCACGCAATTCATCCCGCTCAAGAGTGAGCGGCGGCCACACGTACAGGAATATCCGGTTCCAATAGAGACGATCCTGGGGACGCCGGCGCGATTGAAATAGCCGGATGCCCGCGAGAGCTTCCGTCAACATGCGCTCCAGGTGCGGTAGTTGCACGACGCGGCCCGCCTCATCCCGTACCGGCGTCACATCACGCACTTCTGCACAGGCAAACAGCCGCTCATCTTTCGGATTATCGCGAGCTACGCCGTGCAGGAGGTAAACATCTTCAACCGACGGCAGCCGCTCAATGTTGAAATTGGCAAGCCGCCAGAGATGAAGCCGTTTGCCCATCATGGGATGGAGCCCGCGGTAGAGCTTCTCCTCTTCATACGCATTTCCGTTGTAGCGATAGGTGAAATGCTGCATGCCACCCATGCCTGGGCCACGGCCGGGACCGGCGACGGCCACTGCGATTCGCCGGATAGGCCGAGAAAAACCCGCCTGGTTAAGCAGTGATTGAACTTCCCGCTGCGCAGCCTCGGGATCCCCGAGTTGGCCAGCGTTCCAGGCATAAAAATCCATGACGATGTCATGATCCGCTGGTACCTTTGCGACCAGAGGAAACATGGCATGCACTGCCTCGGACAGCCGCGAATACTCGGCATGCGTGGTGAAGACGTGGATGCGCTTCCCTTCATGATCGTATTCGGCGGATGCATAGCAATGCCCGTCCTCCGCCAGGGCGCGCAGGTCTACAAGGGTTCGGATCCGGTAATATCGCCTCGTGATCGCCTCCAGCATCAACATGCGCATCGCAGGATCCGCGGTCACGAACCGGCTGGACAACAGGCTGATAAGCGGCTGGGGACATTCCACCAGAGCCCGTAATCTCTCATGACGATCCGCGGCATCGGGATTCGCGGCCATGTAGGCGAGATGATCGTCTACCTGGTCGTAGACTTGTTTCCGCGCCCCCTCAAATAGCGGCTGATCGAAGTAGCGATAACGCACTTCCCGCGCCAGATCACTTACCGTGGGGAAGAGTCCGTTGGTTACGGAAATCATCCGATCGAGAAGAATGCGAAACGATTCTTCGGCCTGCGGTTCCGGGGCTTCAGCGCGCCGCAGACGCCGTTCGAGCACGCTGAGAACCAGCGCAATTTGCTGCTCCACCCGTTGGTGCGATTTGTAGATCCAGAGCAGGCTCTCTTCCAGTTCAGGCGTGCGATCCAGGGTGCGCACGCCGTAATAGGCAAGCGCGCGTTGCAACCCACTGACGAAGGCCGGGGGAAGTCCTTCCCCTCGTGTCTCCAGCATGCGCAAATAGGAGAATAAGTAAGCCTCGGCGCTAGGCTCTTCGCCGCTGGCGAGATGGTCTACCTTCGGCTCGCGCTGGAACAGAGAGCAGATATCGACAAAGATATTGAGGATCACATCTTCGCTCTCTCTGATTTCATCGCTGGCTACCGGGCCTGTTTGGTTCCATTCGGCGAGCAGCCGCGCGTTCTGCTTCGGGTCCACATCAAAGCCGAGCATGAGTTGGCGGAGCTCTTCCAGGCTGTGGCAGCCGTTGGAATCGGCGGCCTCCAAATTTCCGCCGGAGCCAAGCGATGCGCCGAAAACTACTCCCTCCGCAGCGCCCTCCGTGTCGCCGCTGGCGTCGGGGTCAATCTGCAGGAGCGGAGCTCCCGTGTCCACCTGTACGTTTGGCATGGTCATCACTTGCCGGATGGTTCCGGAAAATGGAGCCACGACCTGCATTTCCATTTTCATGGCTTCCAACACAACCAGGCGATCGCCTACCGAAACCGTGGCGCCCGCTTTCACCGCAATGGAAACCACAACGGCCGGGGCCGACGCGTGGACAATGCCGCCATCATCGCGATCAATCTGGTGCGAGACGCCATCCACCTCGATTCTGTAACTCACTCCCTGCAGCACAGAGATAACATGGAAGCGCCGCCCAAAGGCAGTGAGCCAATACTCAAACTGATCCAAGCGTTCGATTTGGGCATCGATGCGCGATCCATTCACTTCAACGCGGTACTGCTGAGGACCGAGGCGGTAGGTCTTGGGCGAGTAGGAATGCCCTCGATAGCGTAGCTCGGCCGTCCGGCCTACCTCAGTCCGGACTTGTGGCCGTCCCCGCACCGCCGACGCGTAGAACTGGGTCTGCTCCACCGCCAATTGCGCGTCATACGCCTCGATCGCAGCCTGCACCAGAGCCACATCGGCGTAACGACGAGAAAGGTGTTCGCCGGTGGCGGCCAGGCGGTCCAGCCAGCCAGTATGTACATCTCCACGCTGCACTTCGGAGCGGTTCAACAACTCGAGAAGAAATGCTTTGTTGCTGGCCCCTCCCTTGATGACGACAACACTCTCACGCAAGGCTCGTTGTAGCCGGGAAAGTGCTTCTTTGCGGTTTTGACCGTAGGCGATAATCTTGGCGACCATGGAGTCAAACTCCGCAGGAACGACATCGCCCTCCGCTACGCCTGTGTCAACACGGACTCCTGGCCCGGTCAGAAACCTGAACCGCTGGATGGCGCCAGGGGCCGGAGCAAAATCGTTATCCGGATCTTCTGCATTCAGCCGCACTTCGATGGCGTGACCCGTGGTGCACGGGGGTTCTCCTTCCAGACGGTCGCCGCGCGCAATCTGAATCTGAAGTTTGACCAGATCAAGGCCGGTCGTGCATTCCGTCACCGGATGTTCCACCTGCAGCCGGGTGTTCATCTCCATGAACAAGAAGCGGCGGGCCTCTGCTTCATAGAGAAATTCCACGGTGCCGGCGTTGTGATATCCCGCCGCCCGGCTCAGGCGCACTGCCGCCTCGCGCAGGGCTTGATCTTGCTCCAGAGAAAGTGCCGGGGACGGCGCTTCTTCGAGGATTTTCTGGTGGCGGCGCTGAATCGTGCAGTCACGCACTCCGACAGCCCACGTGGTCCCATACTGGTCGGCAATGACTTGCACTTCGACGTGGCGCGCCCCTTCTACCAGTCGCTCCATGAAAACGGTCGGATCGCCAAAGGCTTTAAACGCGTCAGTACGGGCGCTCTCAAAGGCCTGCGGAAGATCGTCTGCCGACCGCACTTTCCGAATCCCGTGACCGCCTCCTCCCGCTGTCCCCTTAATAAGGAGGGGGTAGCCCAGTCGTTCCGCATGGCGCCAGGCGTCATCGAGCTTCTCCACCGGCCCTCCGCTCCAGGGAGCCACTTCGATTTGCGCTTTCTCGGCTAAGAGCTTGGAGGAAATCTTGTCGCCCAACCGCCGCATCACATCGCCGTCGGGTCCGATGAACACGATGCCCATTTCGCGGCAAAGGTCGGCGAACGCCGCATGTTCAGCCACGAAACCCCATCCCACCCAGACCGCTTCCGCCCGCGCGGCTGTCAATGCCCGTCCAAGCCGGCCATAATCGACGTAACTGCTCTTGGGCTGTAGAGTGTTTGGGTCAAGGACCTGAGCGGCGCCAAGAAACACGGCCTCGTCCGCCTCGCGGACGAACATGGCATGGCGGTCAGGCTCGGTGAAGAGCGCGATGGTGCGCAGGGCTGTGCCGTGTTCCTGATTGAACTCCCGGGCTGCGTGGATGAAACGCATCGCCGCCTCACCGCGGTTCACGATCGCTACGCGTTGGAACTCGTGGTTCATAAAATCCTCGATCGACAGTGCAACATGGCTAGCCGCTTAGGCGATCATGCCGCGACGGCTTCCAATGACATGGCAATCTGCAGTGCCTTCAAAGGCTCGGCCTCGATACGGTTCGGAACTGCC
>JBGQIG010000005.1:0-26958 GCA_041498365.1 Terriglobia bacterium
AATGCTGACCTACTCGCGCTCGAAAGGCGTGTTCGCCGGCCTGACGTTGGAAGGCGCAGTAATCGAGCAGGATGACGACTCCACTCGCGCTATCTACGGCAAAAACATGAAGTTTCGCAACATTCTTTCGGGCAAGGCAGCCACCCCGAAGAGTGCGGACGCATTCATGAAGGCCGTGTCAGAGGCAGGGCAACAGGCAAAGATCGCCGAAGCGATCGACGACAAGAAGTAGGCCCGCTTGGAATCCTGCCGGAGCGCCGGATCTGCTGACCGAGACCCCAGGTGTCGGTCAGCTTCCCTTCATACCGCGAAAGGCGGCAAACATCAAAGGCCGTCTACGGAAATATCTGCCGGTGCAAGCCGCCTGTCTCAGTCTCGTGCCCGTTCTCGTATCAGCCGTCTGATTTGCAGAATATCTGGCGGCCTGCAAGAACGGCCGTGAGGCCAGTGGCGCTCTAAGGTGACTTCATCGGAATCGGTCGCGTTGACCCTCACCGCCCGCAACGTGTCGACTGCGGGGACCGGCAGCCCGACAAAGGGACCTGTGCAGGGGCTACTCAGGGGCGCTAGCTATAACTTTCCACTCCGAGCAACGGTTTACGGTTGCACTCCGCGCCGCGTAAGTCCTTCAGATTCCGCAAATCGTTGATTTCGAATCCCACTCTCTCCGCCATATTTCTTGTTTGAGTTCAATCAGTTGGTCAAAACCTCGAAGGGCGCTAAGGCTTGGTCTACGGTATTGGACTATGCATTGGGAAATTGACGGACGGACGGCGGCGACGGGCACGTGGCGTCGTGCCCACTGTTCGGAGGAAGGCGCGCCTCATCAAGTCGGCGCTTGAGAAACCACAAGCCAGGGCGATTTGTTCAAGGCCCTTTCCGCTTCGCTCGACCATCCGTTGTGCTGCTTCGACACGCACCTGCCGAACGTAACGAGCCGGTGACATTTCCACCTCTCGCGCGAATACCCGCTCGAAATTGCGGACGCTCATGGCTACGCGGTCGGCAAGAAGCTGCAGTGAGATCTCCTTGTGGAGATTTTCAGTAATCCAGACTTGAAGCTCCTGAATTGACTTCATCTCGTTCGCCTGTGCGGCGAGGGAAACGCTGAGCTGGGCTTGCCCGGCGGGCCGGCGAAGAAACAGGACAAGCTCGCGGGCTACCTCGGCGGCTATCGCGTTCCCGCAATCCTCCTCAACCCATGCGAGCGCCAAATCGATGCCAGCCGAAATGCCTGCCGAGGTGTAGATATTTCCGTCCTTGACCCACACCAGTTCAGATACGACCTTGACCTTGGGATAACGCCTCGCTATTTCCTGGCCGAATTTCCAATGCACGGTCGCTCTTCTTCCGTTGAGCAGGCCAGCTTCAGCCAGCAAAAACGCGCCGACGCAAACCGATCCTATGCGGCGCACCGCAGGAGCAACACGCCTCAGCCAGGCAAAAAGGGCAGCGTCACGAGCGTTGCGCGTGCCGACGCCGCACACTAGCAACAATGAATCGAAGTTCTCATTCACAGCCTTGTAGTTGTTTTGCGCAAGAAACGCGAGCAGGCCTCCCTCACCTTGAACCTTGAGGTCTTTGCCGTTGGTTGCGATTTCCACGCTGTAAACCAGCTTGCCAGCCAGGCGATTAGCGGCGGTGAAGACTTGAATGGGACCCACCAGATCGAGTTCCTCGACAGGAGGCACTACGAGGACGATCACGCGCCGCGCGGACGCCGCGTCCTTCCGCCGCAAACTGCCGTTTCCGATGGCCATCATTGATGTGCATAACTATGCACCGCCTGAGGCCTGTGTGCCAAGCAGGAACCAGCAGATTTGGCGGGAATCGTCTGGAGTTTGGCGGAAAACGCAGCCGGGCGACCCCTATTGTCTTTGTTGTTCATGATGGGAAAACGATTTGTGTAGCAGCATCGAACCTGGATCGGCCGAGACGACGCTCACCACGCGGAACGCCGGGTTAAGCATAGCGTTAGCCGCTCTCATGATTCCGTGGGCAAGCCCTACAAAGTGTTTCGGACCTGGACCGATGAGGATTCAATAAAGGAAAGTTCGCCATGCAGATCACACTCAGCTGCACCTGTTTTGCTGATTGGGAATTCCACGGTAGTGATAGCGCAATCGCTCGCGGCGCTAGGAGACTTCCGGATGTGCGCGCAAGCGTAGCTGCGCTCGCCTGCATCTTGCTGACAATTACGGTGGGAGCACAAACTTTGGTGGCAAAATCGCACATCGAGGTCGTGGGTGGGACTCCGGAGTCGTGCAAAGATCAGGTGGAGCGGGTTCGCGCGACCCTCAACAGGTTACCCGTTCCCGACAACTGGACATTCGTGATCGCGTGTACACCGATTGCCTGGGACACCATGGCGCGCCGCGCCGATGCATCGGGGAAAACCAATACCGGGTTTACCAATCTGGAGGCACACTATACGTTCTTTAACGGCTGGAACTTTGCCCCCCGCGTCGCAGCACACGAAGTGGGACACATTCTGGGAAAAACGATGGACGATGAAAAAGCAGATACCATTGGCATGTACCTGCTGCGCCAAAGCGTTGCGCAGGCTCCACACAGGCGCTGATGGGAATCTCGCATGAAGAGCTACTCGGCGGGCTCGGTCGGGTTGAATGAGGAAGACCGGGATACCACCTTAGGCCGGGCAGTACCTATTGATCTGAGTTAGATCATCGCGCGACCGGCATTACTTAGCGAGCAGCCTGAGTCTCCAAGTCAAGGCAAGCCTTTATCGAGGTAGGGTCGGAGCTCAAAGACAGACGGAAACCGAGCTTCCTGAAAATCGTCTGCATTCCGAGATTGTCGCCCAACATCTCCGCTGAAATGCGGCTCAATTTTTCATCACGCGCAACCTGGACGAGCTTGGACAATAACTCCGTTCCGAGTCCGCGCCGTTGGTATTGGTCGGAAACCAGCACAGCGACTTCGGCCTGATTTCTGGCGTGCAGCTTGACCAGCCTGCCGACTCCCATGATGCGACGCTGGCCCGTTGTCTGATCTGTTTGGTCCGCCACTAGCGCCATCTCACGATCATAGTCCACGAAACAGATGCGAGATAACCGCTCGTGGGCTACACGCGCGCTCAGGCTTAAGGAATAAAAGTAGCGCAAGTACACAGTCCGGTCTGAAAGCGTCTCGTGGAACTTCACCATCGACGGCTCGTCTTCGGGGCGAATGGGCCGAAGTGTGACTTCGGCCCCGTCCTTCATCGTCCATCGTGAGACGTATTGCGAAGGGTAAGGCCGGATGGCTGGCTTAGGCAGTTGATCGGGGCGAAGAGTCGGATCATTCAATACAACGCGTGCATCAAGCGCCAGCAACTGCTCCGGTGAGGCCAGGAGAGGATTGATATCGATCTCCGCAATCCAGGGCTGCTCAACCGCGAGCTGACTGAAGCGGACCAGCAGGCCCTCGAGAGCCACCAGGTTCACTGGCTTGCGTCCGCGAACGCCCTTGAGCGCGGTGAGGATTCGGGTTTGTTCCATCATGCGCTGCGCGAGCGTGGTGTTCAGCGGTGGAAGGGCCAATGCACGGTCGCGATAAACCTCCACCAATTGACCGCCGGATCCAAACAGGATCACCGGTCCGAATTGCGGGTCGATGCTGCTGCCGAGAATCAACTCGTAGCCCTCGAGGCGGACCATGGGCTGCACCGTCACGCCCGAAATCTGTTCGGCACCGGCTTTCTCCGACACGGAAGACTTGATGGCCTGAAACGCCGACCGAACCGATTCTTCATCGCGCAGGTTCAACTTCACGCCCCCCACGTCGGTCTTATGCGTGATGGTCTCAGAGAAAACCTTCAACACTACGGGGTACCCGATGTCAGCCGCGCATTTGACCGATTCGTCTTCGCTTCGCGCGATTCGGGTCTCGACCGTTGGAATTCCGTAAGCCGACAGGACCTGTTTCGACTCGAACTCGTTCAGCAACACCCGACCGCGGCTGCGGGCGGTTTCGAGGATGGTTTCCACCTTGCGTCGAGCCGCCGAGTCCAGCTCCGGCCCTTCTGTCAGCATCGGAGTCTCGTAAAGTCCGCGCAGGTTGTAACTGTATCGCCACATGTACGTGAATGCCCGGGCAGCGGTGTCGGGGAACGGGAAAGTAGGAATCCCGGCAGCATTGAGGATGGCCTCTCCCGCGGCGATGCTCGCTCCCCCCATCCAACTCGCTAGCACGGGCTTGCCGGATGACTTGGCATGCGGCTTCATGCGCTCGGCAACCTGGGAGGGATCGGTCATGCCCTGCGGAGCCAGTATGACGAGGAGACCATCACTGTTCGGGTCGTTGGCCGCGATTTCCAGCGCTTTGGCATAGCGCTCGGAGTCTGCGTCTCCCAGAATGTCGATGGGATTGTTGTGGCTCCAGTGTGGGGGCAGAAACTGGTCCAGCGCCTGCAGAGTGCTGTCAGAAAGAGTAGCTAGCTGCCCGCTGCTGGCAATAAGTGAATCAGTAGCGAGAACGGCAGGTCCACCAGCATTGGTCACGATCGTAAGCCGTGGTCCTTTTGGACGTGGCTGCTTGCTGAGGACTTCCGCCATGTAAAACAGATCTGCGATGGCATGAACGCGCAGGACACCCGAACGACGAAATGCCGCGTCGAGGACTTCATCGCTTCCCGTGAGCGCACCGGTATGAGAGGCGGCGGCCCGTGAAGCTGCCTCCGAATGGCCGGCCTTAATCACTATGATGGGCTTGCGGAGTGCTACTTCGCGCGCGGCCGAAAGAAATGACCGGGCGTTGCCTACGGATTCCATGTACAGCAGGATGCTGTGGGTGTGCGGATCATCGCCAAAGTGGTAAATCAGGTCTCCCCAGTCCACATCCAGCATGGAGCCGGTCGAAACAATGGCGCTGAAGCCGACCTGCTCGCGCTGACCCCAGTCCAGAATCGCGGTCAGCAGGGCGCCGCTCTGGCTGAGGAAGGCTACGTTGCCGGATCGTGGTGCATCTTTGGCGAAGGTAGCGTTCAGGCCGACCGTGGGATTCATGATTCCCAAGCAGTTGGGACCAATCAGCCGCATGGTGCTGCGACGTAGTTGCTCCTGAATCTGCCTTTCCAGTTCGACGCCTTGCGACCCTCTTTCCCGGAAGCCCGCAGAGATAACCACTGCCGATTTCACTCCAGCGTCGACGCATTCGCCGATAATGTGTGGAACCGTGGGCGCGGGGGTGGCCACAACCGCCAAATCTATCTCTTCGGGGATGTCGCCAATCGTCGGGGATGTCTTGAGTCCACAAATTTCGGGATGACGCGGATTAACAGCGTACACTTTGCCTTGAAAGGAGGGATGCAACAGGTTTTCAAGAACGGTTCGTCCAACCGTGCCGGAACGTTCGCTGGCTCCGATCACAGCTACAGAATTCGGCAGGAACAATGCATCGAGACCGGTTCTGGAGGACTGTTTCGCTTCTTTCTTCACACCGGACATTCTCTGCTCAGGGCCTACATCTGCGATACCCACTCGGTCTCCTATCCGCACGGAGCGTGTGCTGTTGACGGGCGACAGACACAGCATAGGACAAAGCGGCGCCCGATCCACGAGAAAAGTCGGTGGCAAGCAAAATGTTTTTCGTCGCCACCTGCCTGCCCACGACCAGAACCATTTCGGAACACCTCTTGCGATCGCTCCCGGTATGCTCTTTGGGCCGCCGTGCGTCTCGTCCTCCACAGGCGGGGCTCCATTCACACGGGAGTATGACGTGCTCTCCACGCCCAACCTGGTTCTTGCCGTAGTCCCTTCCCCAGACTAATCATGAACCGTCAACACAGGACATGAGGCGTGCGCTACAACCTTGTGAGCTGTACTTCTCGCCAAGTGGGCAGAAACGTCCAAACCGGCTCCGCTCGCGCGTACACCTAAGACAATCAGATCCGCTTCCATTTCCTGCGCGAAGTCGAGAATCCGATCAGCGGGCACGCCGTACTCCACAAAACTCTGCGGATGGCACCAGAACTGGGTCCCGGGTGGGATTAGTTCCCGAAGTCGCGATAACAGAAAGGCGGCGTTCGACTCCAAATCAACACTGCCTACGGCAGGCCGCTCCAGAATGTGCAGAAGCGAGAGCCGCGCGTCATGCTCCTCTGCAAAGGAAATGGCATATGGCAGGGCCGCCAGCGACTCCTTACTGAAGTCAGTGGCGAAGAGAATCTTCTTGAACTGCGGCATGGCCTCGGTCTTGAATCGGACATTCGGACCTACGGTCAGAACAGGACAGTATGCCTTCCGGAAGATTTTTTCGGCAACGGAGCCCATCAGCAGTTTTTGAAAACCGGTCCTGCCGTGCGTACCTACCACGAGCAAATCGATTTCGTTCTCTCTAACAAGTCGGGCAAGTGCCTCCCAAACCTCCCCGGTCCGGGTCAGGACGCTGTGAGGGATCCCCTGCAGCTTCTTCTCAAGGCTTTCAACCTCCTGAATCCGTTGCTGTTCCTGTTGGGCAAAGGTTGGCCAGACCTCGGGCGATGCTGCCAGGTACGCTTCGGAGGAAACGACGTGCGCGGCACATAGTTTCGCTCCATACTGCCGTGCGATCGACACGGCGTAAGGCAAAGCCGCATTTGAGCACGGTGAGAAGTCCGTCGCAAACAGGACATTGTGAAGTGCGATCCGACTGCTTATTTCTGCAGATTTCATGACTGACCTCCTGGAACGCCCACGACCAATCCTTTGCCAACCTCTACGTGAGGCTCCAAACCTGCGGCGGTCGTCAGGGCCTTTGAGACCAGGCACACTGCGTTAGTTTTCTGTAAGAGACGCAGCGCCCGATCCCGATGTTCTTCATCGTGAATGGTTAGGGTTGGACGGATGATGATTTCGCTGAAGCTGTACCCTGATTCAGCCTTGCTGACCACGCCTTCGACTTCCACCTGCAAGTCGGTGTACTCGAATTTTGAATATCCCGCAATTGCCCGAAAGGTGGTCGTAAAGCAACTTGCGAGCGCAGCCAGCAATAAGTCCTCCGGCGTCCAGCGGCCTTCAAGGCCGCCGAATTCCGGTGGCGCACTGAAATGAATGGCATTGGGGGCTGAATTGGACTTAGCCAGACCCGTCTGCCCGGAACTCCACCAAGCCACCGTACGGTATTTGTGTATTGTGTCCATTCGTCACCCGTGTGTTTAGGAGCTCCCCATAACCGTCGACATCGTCTTCTAGAATTGTCTCCAGCTAGTCCTGCGAAAGCGGTGGGCCCCATCACCGTGGCTCGTGACTGTAATCACAGGGTGTACAATGCGTGCAGCAGCGGGGCTCAGATGCGTGCACCTTACGGCCTGAATATCATCGACAACTGCGCTACCTGCCCGGTTCGCGAAGAGCATCTTTTCTGCAATTTGCCTTTGCCTGCTTTGCAAAAGCTCAATGAAATCAAGTCCACGGCGGTTTATCCCAAGTCGGCAATGTTGTTTATCGAAGGCCAACTGCCGCGTGGGGTCTTTGTGCTGTGTACGGGGAAAGCGAAGCTCTACACCTCTTCCAGGGAGGGTAAGACCGTCATTCTCAGTCTCGCCGAAGCAGGCAATGTTCTCGGACTTAACGCTACGATTTCCAACAAGCCCCATGAGCTTACTGCCGAAATGACGGAGCCGGGCCAGGCAAACTTCATCTCCCGCGATGCGTTGCTTCACTTTCTGCGTGAAAATGGAGAAATTGCGCTGCGAGTGGCAGAACAGCTCAGCCGCAACTACTACTCGGCCTTCGAGGAAGTCCGCATGTTGGCGCTGGCAAGCTCACCGTCAGAGAAACTGGCCAAGCTGCTGCTTTCGTGGACGACAGACGCGGTAAGGGCGAGTAATCCTTCGCACATTAGAGTAACCCTCACGCACGAAGAAATCGCTGAGATGATCGGGACCACGCGCGAGACGGTCAGCCGCCTGTTTTCAGAGTTCAAGAAGAAGCAACTGCTGCAGTTGAAGGGTGCTACCCTGATCATCCGCAACAAACCTGCCTTGGAAAAAATGGTTCATTCCTGAGCGCCTGTTACCCCCGGGGTTTTCCTCTGAGTCGTTCTGGTGATACTCCTCACCGTGAATCGTGAGCCTGATCACAGAGTAAAATCCGCGACCGTGGAAAATGAATGCAGGTAATGATTATGAATGCCTCTGCGGTCGTAATATCTGTGGTGCCTGCGGTCCAAGTAAGGCGAATTCTCTATGCGACTGATTTCTCGGAAGCATCACGGGCTGCTCTGCCGCTGGTTTCGACGATCGCCCGCCAATATGGATCACAGGTCTATATCGCCAACATTTGGTCCCCCTTGCCATACAGCATGGTTACACCCGAAGCCGTGTCTACACTGGAGGGGAGACAAAAGAGAGAGGCTGAAGCCAAGGCAAACAAGCTCCTGGCTACTACGGAGTTGGCCGGCCTGGGGGCGACGGTGATCGTTCAACCGGGAGATGCCGTGGAGGAGCTCAATCGAGTGGCGCGTGAGCTGAATATTGATCTGGCAGTGCTCAGCACACACGGCCGCAAAGGCTGGAAGCATCTTGTCATGGGGTCAGTTGCCGAAGAACTTTTCCGGAGCATGGCTTGTCCAGTGTTGACCATTGGGCCATGCTTTTCGAAGTGGTTCTCGGAGAAGAGTCGGTTAAAGAGCATTCTTTTTCCCACTGATCTCTCAGAAGAATCACGGGCCGTATTTCCCTATCTAGCTTCATTAGCCTCCGAATATAAGTCTGATCTCACGTTGATGCATGTGTTGCCGGAAGAGACTGGAACGAATCCAGATGCCATGAGGCTGGCTGAACCACTGCGCAAAGAAATGGAAGATACCTTCTCTCCGCAGATCAGTCCTCGAAGCCAGGCGAAGTTCGTAATCGAGTTTGGCGATCCCACGAAATGCATCCTTACTTTTGCGCAACAACGAAATGTGGACTTGATCGGCATGGGCGTGCGGAAGGCCGTGGCAATCAGTACTCATTTCCGCAACACCACCGCTTACCGGGTAGTGTTGGGAGCGGCTTGCCCAGTGCTGACTTGCAGGCCGGTGGAGAAATAGCGGACAGGAACGTAAGAACGGTTTTTCTGCCTGCGATACGAGCTGCGATGCTGCGGTTGGGGAAGCTGTACAATATTCCAGCCTTGCAGAGGGAGAGCTTATTGCTCGATCTGGTCCGGTGGCCTCTTGACCACCTTAAGCAACTCAAATAAGGAGAAGGAAAGTAATTTTGTGATTGTCGGTGTTCCGAGAGAAAGCTATCCCGGGGAGCGGCGCGTGGGCTTGGTTCCCATGGTTGTGCCGGGTCTAGTCAAAGCAGGTTTTGAAGTTGTCATCGAAGCTGGCGCGGGGGTGGGAGCGGGTTACCCGGACTCGCACTACCTCGAAAAGGGCGCAAAGATTCTCCCCGACCGGGCCGCCGTGTTCAGCGCGGCAGACGTTGTTGTCCAGGTCCTGTGCTACGGCTCCAATGATGCCACGGGCGAGGCGGACCTTCCGCTTTTCCGTCGGGACCAGGCGCTCATCGGATTCCTGCGGCCTCTGGGGTCGCTGGAAATGCTGCATCGGCTCGCCGCGACCGGTGTCACCTCCTTTGCCATCGAACTGATACCTCGGACGACGCGCGCTCAGAGTATGGACGCACTTTCCTCGATGGGCACGGTCTGCGGTTACAAAGCGGTGCTGATTGCGGCCGAGACCCTGCCCAGATTCTTCCCCATGCTCACCACGGCGGCCGGAACCATCACCCCGGCACGCGTATTCGTAATTGGCGCCGGAGTCGCTGGACTCCAGGCCATCTCCACCGCGCGGAGACTGGGCGCTGTGGCCCTGGCGTATGATCTTCGTCCGGCGGCCAAGGAGCAGGTGCAGAGTCTGGGAGGACGCTTCGTCGAACTTCCAATCGAAGCCAAAGATGCCCAGGATGCACGCGGCTACGGCACCCAGCAGGACGAATCGTTCTATGAACGACAGCGCGAGCTCTTGGGCCGGGTGGTGGCAGAGAGTGATGTGGTGATTGCGGCGGCTGTTATTCCAGGGAAGAAACCCCCGGTGCTGGTGACTGAGGAGATGGTCAAAGGGATGGCGCCCGGTTCGGTGATTGTTGACTTGGCGGCGGAGCGCGGGGGCAATTGTGAACTCACGCGTCCCGGCCAAACCGTTATTGCCCACGGCGTCACCATTGACGGCCGGATCAATGTCTCGAGTGGCGTGCCTTATCATGCCAGCCAGATGTACGCGCGGAATATCACCACATTTCTGCTGCACCTGGTGAAGGATGGCAAGCTGCGGCTTGACCCGGAAGACGAAATCATTCGTGAAACCTTGTTGACCCGAGGCGGGGAACTGGTCAACCAGCGGGTGCGGGAATTCTTCTCGCAACCAGCCCCGGCTGCTCCAGGCGGGCGTTAGATTTCATTACGGTTAAGGGGGAAGAAGAATGAGTTCTACGTTGATCAACGGTCTCTTCGTTTTCATGTTGGCGGCCTTCATCGGATTTGAAGTCATACGCCGGGTTTCGCCTTTGCTCCACACTCCTCTGATGTCGCTGACCAACGCACTCGACGCGATCGCCGTAGTGGGCGCCATCGTGCTCGTGGGTCGGCACGAGAGCAGACTTTCTTTTGCGCTCGGCATGCTGGCGGTCATCGCCGCCACCAGCAATATCGTCGGCGGCTTCCTGATCACCGATCGCATGCTGAAGATGTTCAAGACCAGCCGTCCGGCCAAGCCATGAACACGCTGCCGGCGACCCAACCCATCATCGAAATCACCTATCTGGTGGCCAGCATCCTTTTCATTCTCTCGCTGAAATGGATGAGTTCGCCGAGTACGGCCCGGCACGGTATTCGGGCGGGCGAAATCGGAATGCTGCTGGCGATCGGCGGCACCTTGCTGCAGCACGGCATCGTTGACTACAAGTGGATTGCGATCGCGCTGGTGCTCGGGACCTGCATCGGGATTCCGCTCGGCCTGGTGCAGATGACCGCCGTTCCCCAGCGGACAGCCCTCAGCCACGCTTTCGGCGCATTCTGCGTCACCCTGGTGGGCACCGCTGAATTCTATCTGCGAAGCCCGGACATCCCCCGCTTTACCATGTCGGTTCTCTCCGTCGAGGTCATCCTCGGCTCCCTGACGTTCACAGGCAGCCTGATGGCCGCCGGGAAACTGCAGGAGATCCTGCCCCAGCGCCCGCTCACCTACAAGGGGCAGAACCTGGTCAATCTGTTATTGCTCGTTATTGCCGTAGCCGGCGCCGGCTACCTCGTGCTGCATCCGGGGGCAAGACAATTGTTCCTGCCGATGGTGGGGATTTCATTTCTCCTGGGAGTGCTCATGATCATTCCGATCGGAGGCGCAGACATGCCGACGGTAATCTCTCTGCTCAATTCCTATGCCGGGCTCTCCGCGGCGGCGATGGGATTTGTCTTGGACAGCAAGCTCCTGATCATTGCCGGCGCGCTCGACGGCTCTTCCGGTTTCATCCTGTCCGTCATCATGTCCAAGGCCATGAACCGCTCGTTCGGCAATGTCCTGTTCGGGGCCTTCGGACAGGTTCAGGCCGCAACTGCAGCTGGCCAGGAAGCCAAAACGGCGCGCAGCGCGACTGCGGAAGAGGCGGCCGCAATCCTGGCCGCCGCCAATAAGGTTGTCATCGTCCCGGGATATGGCATGGCCGTCGCCCAGGCGCAGCACAAGGTGCGGGAGCTCTATGACGCTCTCAGCAAGCGCGGAGTGGAGGTGAGATTTGCTATCCACCCTGTCGCAGGCCGCATGCCGGGGCACATGAACGTGCTGCTGGCCGAGGCCGACATTCCCTACGACAGGCTGGTCGAGATGGACGAGATCAATGGCGACTTCCCGCAGACCGACGTCGCCCTGGTGATTGGCGCCAATGACGTCACCAATCCCGCGGCCCGCACGGATTCTTCCAGCCCCATCTACGGCATGCCGATTCTCGACGTGGACAAGGCCCGAACAGTTATGGTCATCAAACGCAGCATGAGTCCCGGCTTCGCCGGTATCGACAATCCTCTCTATTATCTCGACAAGACGTTGATGCTGTTTGGAGACGCCAAATCGTTCGTCAATACCATCGTTCACGAGCTGGCTGCGGGCGGAAATAATTGACAGATTGTCGAAACATTCCGGTCCCTCCGCCTGCCGCATTCTAGTCTTCTGTCGCTGCAACCTCCGCCGGAACGTACGTCTGTTCACCAATCTCCCGCGCCGCGCGCTCCAGCAATTCATTGACTTCGTGGTCCGAGACTTGTGAAAAATCGAAATAGAATTGGCCCACCCCATAAAACGGCTCGGGCGTCTCCAGGCAGACCAGGTGGTCTACTTCGGATACCAGGTGATCGCAGGTGGAAGCAGGCGCCACTGGGACGGCAATCACGATTTGCGCTGGCTTCATTTGGCGCAAGGCATCGATTGCTGCGCGCATTCCTGACCCGGTTGCAATGCCGTCGTCCACCAGAATCACGGTGAGTCCGCTTACGTTTAGCGAGGGCCGCCGGCCACGATATACACGTTCACGGCGGTTCAGTTCCTTTCTTTCGATATTGGTTACCCGCTCGATGTCCAAGGGGGATATTCGCAGGGCTTCAACAACTTCTGCATTGAGGGCACGAATACCGCCACTTGCAATTGCTCCAAAACCAAGCTCCTCATGTCCGGGAACTCCTAATTTGCGCAACACAAAGACATCCAGCGGAACCTTAAGCATTCTGGCTACCTCAAAAGCGACCGGAACGCCACCGCGCGGAATTCCCAGGACGATGACATCCTTGCGGTTTGCATAGTTGCCCAAACGCCGTGCCAACCTGCGACCAGCTTCTGTTCTATTGGGGAAAATCATGGCTGCACCTCGCGGAGCCTGCCCGTTTGTACGACAATAGCGGGATAACAATTTCGCCCATCCGTAAATTGCAGGCGGATTGTGGAACCCAATACGAGAAGTAAAGAATGACAAAACCGATGGCTTTAGTATGTACGGGCGATCACCGGTGTTGGTGACTTAGATCACGACGGCGTGAGAGAGCGAACGCCAAAGTGTTTCTGCCGTAGTGCAATCGATTTCTGTCAAGCGTTCAAGGCCGGTTCATTGCAGCGCAGAAACCAGCGGTCCAGGATCACGTGCCGCGCAAACCACTCGCTTGCCAGGAGCAGCTTCGCGGACGAACTGATCACTCGGGCTGGAAGATGACGACCAATGGAGGTAACCCAATCCTTCCCAGATGTTCCGAACCGCGAGGCAAGCAGACCGCGATAACTATCCAACGTTGCACGATCGTACTTTCCGTTGGCGGCGACGATGGCATTCGCTGCCAACAGACCGGATTCGATCGCGGGTCGAATTCCCTCTCCACTCTGCGAATAAGCGACGCCAGCCGCATCTCCCACAAGCACGATACCTTCGCCGACAACATTACGCTCGCTGTTGCAATGCAATAGGTAAGCGTGACCCAGCATCGGGGTGGGGAGGTCAAAACCGAGCTTCCGATTCTTTTTCAAAAACTGCACGAAATCCGCGACATGGTGCGGAAGGCCATGCGGATCTAGTCTGCCTAGACCTACATTGAGAAAATTCTCCTTCCGAAAACACCATCCATATCCTTTCATGTCGGGACAAAAATAGAGTTCCGGTACTTCGGGCCGAATGGCACAATTCGTGGCTTGGTGCGGGGTCATCTCGAACTCAGTCTCCTGGGCTACAACGGCGATGTCTTCGTGACTATCGGCCCCCAGAAACCGAGCAACCGGACAGAAATGGCCCGCCGCACCCACAACGAGTCGAGTCTTGATCTGGCTGTTTACAATCCAGTGGTCGGAAGATCGTTCAAGAGTTTTCAGGGACGTACTCTGCAAAATGCGGGCATCGCAGCGCTCCAGCAGGAACTCATCAAACTCAACTCTTCGTATTCCATAGCTGATGGGTTTCCTGTAGCGGGTCTCGACTTCCGAGCCGCCCATGCGGCTGGTTCGAAACCCTGTAAGCGGCTGAAATATCCGGCCTTGTGAATATTCGATGGGATTAATGTGAAGTTCTTCTAACACGGCTGGTGTGATCCATCCACCGCAAACTTTATTCCGTGGAAATTTGCATTTGTCGAGGATGAGGATGTCGAGGCCTGCCCGGCGCAGTGCCCACGCACAGGACGAACCCGCTGGGCCCGCTCCAACGATCAGGACATCACATGAATCCATTCGGGTTCTTCCTTGGCCTGTTGTTCTGCGTAAAGGTGAGCACGGGTCCAGGCCATCTGCCGACATGCCGGGCCGGCAAAAGCGACCTGAAACAACTGTAGGTTCCCTACCCGGAAGGCTGCGATCGAGCCGGCGAGATAAAGTCGCCAGGCTCTCACAAACTCTGGTCCGTACATTTCGGTGACTTGGTCGATTGATGCTTCGAATCCGGTCAACCAATGCTCTAACGTCTTCTCATAGTGCAATCGAAGGTTCTCCACATCCAACACCGAGAAATTCCAGGGCTCAAGAACATCCAACATTTCACGAAGTGCAGGAATGTGGGCACCTGGGAAGATGCGCCTCCTGATCCAAGGGCTGAAGGTGCCCGGCTGGTTGCGACCGATGAAGTGAAGAAGTCCCCGTCCGGAGTCTCCGACCGCACGATGAATAACTCGTCCCAGATCCCTGTAATGTTCTGCCCCAACATGCTCTAGCATCCCGATCGATACGAAAACATCCCACTGGCCTGAAATATTCCGGTAGTCGTCCTCGATGAATTCCACCTGACTAGTCAATCCTTCCTGTGTCGCCCGCTCACGAGCAATAAGAAGTTGCTCCTTGGATATGTTGAATGCTTTGACTCTGACTCCGTAATATCTGGCCATATGGAGCGCCAGTGCGCCCCATCCGCAGCCTGCTTCTACGACCCTTTCTCCCGGCTCGAGCTGCAGCTTACGGCAGATGTAGTCCATCTTGGCAAGTTGTGCATGTTCGAGCGAAGTCGATGGGGAGTCAAAATAAGCGCAGGTGTAGACCAACTGAGAATCGAGCCAAAGCCTATAGAAGTCGGCCGTCAGATCATAATGATGGTGGATGTTCCTTGTTGATCCGCTGATCGTGTTGGCTTGAACTCGCTCCAGCCATCGTGAAAACACTCTCTGGTGCCAACGTTCTGGTTTGGTTGCGCGCATCAGCCGGAGAACCTGTTCCAACAACTGAACCAAGTCTCCTTTGACCACTATACGTCCGTCGGCATAGCCGTCTCCGAAGCCTATCTCAGGATTGAACAGCAACCCGACAAGCGTTCGGCGATCAGGGATTAAGACAGTAGCTACTGGATCCTTACCGGGCGGCGGTGCGAACTCCTCGCGTTTCCCCAAGAACAGGCGAACAGGAAGGTTGCCGATGGAACGACGAAGTTGCTGGAGTAACCACTCGTCGAACGAAGAGAGGCCGATGTCGATCAAACTGCTGTCCACTCTGATGCGTTTAACTGTCTCGGCTTTTGGCGCCTCACTGGACATCACGGTTCCCGCTTGGATTGGTTCCATAATATGTCCCTCGCCTGGTCCTGAAATTCGCACTCCATTGCCAAAGGCGCGGTGACTGGGATCACACTATACAGTAAGGCCGATCACGTCATCTATTCTGCGCTTCGTACTAGCTTAGAGATGCCGTCTGGAGGGATTTATGTCAGCCATTGCCCAGATACGAGAGCAGAAGCAAGTCGCGGGTTTCAAGCGCGTTCTTATCGCCACAGATTTCTCGGCCGCCTCGGAGCGGGCCCTCGCATATGCGCTTCCGATCGTGCGACGATACCACTCGATGTTGTCGATCGTGCATGCAATTCTCCCGGAGACGCGGGAGACAATCACTTGGGACCCGCTGCCGAGGGAACTCGACCGTCAGCGACTTGAGGCAGAGCAGGGGCTGAAGCGTCTCGTCGAAGAAACGGGTGTCAAAGACCTCAATCCCCACACCGTGCTTGAACAAGGTCCGGTATGGGATGTGCTTTCGTCAATCATTCAGCGTGAGAACATCGACCTGCTGGTTGTGGGTACTCACGGGCGGGGAGGGCTGAAGAAACTTGCGCTCGGGTCGGTTGCGGAAGAAGTGTTGCGTCTGGCGAAGTGCCCGGTGCTCAGCATCGGCCCCAATGTTCAGGCGCCAGAAGCCGGGAGGGCCGAATTCCGGCGGATTCTCTTTGCCACCGATTTTGGGCCTGCTTCGGTCAAAGCTTTTCCATATGCCTTGTCCCTCGCGGAGGACTGCCAGGCGAAGCTCATTCTTCTGCACATGGTCCCACCCATGCCGGTGGCCGATATTGGCGCGGGCGCATACTGCCCCGGAGTCTACGTTGCCCGAGAATTAACGGATTGGCAGGTCACAATCAAGGAAGAGGGCGTGCGCAAGTTGAAGAACATGCTTCCATCAGACACGAAGCTGACCAGCCAACCCGAATACGTGACTGGCACGGATTTCCTGCCCGAAGGTATCTTGGACACCGCCGCGGCGCACAAGGTCGACTTGATCGTCATGGGAGCGAACCGGGTGCCCTCTGCTCGCGTTGCCGCACATATTCCGTGGACACTCACCCACAACGTCATCTGTGAAGCCAAATGTCCTGTCCTGACGGTCATGGGCTAAACAGGCTGGGGGAAAACGGCGATCCGGATGGGCCTTGGGAAGGGCTTGATCTTTCGAATCGTGCCATATGTCGCCGCGGTTCCCTGCTGGGGGGGCGACATCCTTAAACTCCGACGGAACACAGTCAGATCTATTTCCGCTGAATGCTGTTCAGATAGTTGGTTACATTCTGTAGACGGACGAAACCGAGGTCTTGATCATTTTGGATTTGGTGGAAGATTGGTCCCCAGATTGGCATCTCCCGTGAACCATGTGCCGCAAGGGCGTCATCGCCTGCGATGAAGCTTCGAACATGAGCCGCCGGGAACGTGCCGCTGTTTCGTCGTGCAATGGTAGTGAGGTCTGGGGGCTTGGTCTTTAGGGCGCGCGTCACTGGTCCGTTTCCGCTGCCGTTGATGCCGTGGCAGGCTGCGCAATGGTTCCGGAAAATCTTCGCGCCGTCCAAGGGGACAACGGGCCATTGATTCTCGGTTGGCGCTTGAGGCTTATCTTGATGTGCGGTGGCGGTGGAGTCAGATCCGAGCCATAGCAGCGTGGAACCGAACAGGGCAAGGCCAAAGCCGAAGAATCGAATTACAGGTATACGCATAGGAAGACGCAGTGCTGGTTCCAATTCCGCTGAACATAAACCAATTCAGAAAGGATCGAGCCGCTGAAGCCTAAATGCCAGAAGTGCGGCCGTCAAGCCAGCAAACCCATTTGTCATTCCATCACGAGCTATGGGACCCACCTGGCAGGCCACCGGAAAAGCTCTAGTAGGCTGCGGAAAAACGCACTCGGGCAGAAAAGTCAAACCCGGGCTTAAAAGCCCTGATGTTCTACGCGCCTTACGCGGCCCTGAAGGGCCGCTCTTCCACGTGGCCGCCGACTATTTTGAGTTTTTCCGCAGCCTGCTAGAGTTCGCGACTCATCGATGATGCTATAGGATGGAGCGGTTTGTCCACATGCTGACTGGTCATCTTCGTTATGACTCTTGAGCACCAAAACGTAATTGGCATCGCGATAGCAGCCCTGGGGGGCGCCGCGGTTGGTCTGGAACGCGAGTGGTCAGGTCACGCTGGCGGACCAGAAGCGCACTTTGCGGGCATCCGCACCTTTACTCTCCTGGGTGGGTTGGCCGGCGTAGCCGGTTGGCTCTGGTCTCTCGGCTTGCAACCCGTGGCCATTGTCTTACTCGCCGGCGCAAGCGCGCTGGTGGTCGCCGCCTATGTCGCTGCCAGCCGCCGGGTCGTTGACGGCACAACCGAGGTCGCCGCCTTGGTGGTGCTATCAGCCGGCATCCTGGCGGGAACGGGTTACCTTGTCTTGGCCAGTGCCCTTACGGCCATAACCACGCTGCTACTTGTCGAAAAGTCACGCCTGCACGCGATGATAGCTCGCATCGATGACGCCGGTTTGCGAGCTGGGGTACGATTCGCGGTGATGGCAGTTGTCATTCTTCCCCTGCTGCCAAACGGTCCCTACGGTCCTCTTGGCGGAGTTCGGCCTCGCCAGCTCTGGCTCTTTGTACTGTTGTTTTCCGGACTGAGCTTTGCCGGCTACGTCGCCCGTCGCGTCGTCGGCACCGAGCGCGGTTACTCAGTCGCAGGCCTGCTGGGCGGATTTGTGTCTTCCACAGCTGTTACCTTTGCCTTTGCGCGCATAAGCCGCCGGGAACGGGATTTCTCGTTTCCACTCTCACTCGGAGTTGTAGCAGCATGCAGCGTCATGAATTTGAGGGTACTGGTTGCCACTGCCATCCTTAGGCCCGCACTCGCCTTGGCTCTAATCCCCTATCTGGCGGCACCTTTTCTGGTAGGCGCGGTCATGGTCCTGATTGGGCTAAAGCGCCGCGATGAGAAAACCTCGGTACAACCTCCCTCCAACCCGCTCCAGGTCCTCTCGGCGCTGCAGATGGCAGCCTTGTTTCAGGTCGTGCTGTTTGCCATTCATGCAGTTCGCTCACACTGGGGAGAAACCGGCCTACTATTCTCGGGTGCGGTTCTCGGCCTTACCGATGTGGACGTTCTCACCATCTCCATGGCGAAGAGTGCGGAAGGCCAGATACCCATTCCGGTAGCAGCCGAGGCGATCGCCATCGGCATACTGTCCAACACTATTCTAAAGCTGATCTTGGGAGTCACGATTGGACGCGGGGGATTTCGAAAACTAACCCCGGCCTGGTTGGCCATCATGGCCATCGCCTCGGCTGTTTCCATTGCGGCATTGCGCTGATGCGCTCAGGCGAGAACAGCTGACGCGCCTGCTACACCTGATGGAAGAATCTGTGTGGCCGGATCGGTTTGCTCTTGATTTCTTTGCGCAACAGGGCCCGGTACACCATAAAAGAAACGGTCGAAACCAGAATTGTGTAGGCAAATAGCGTACTTGTTTCAGCGACATTGCCGAAATAAACGTGACTACGACCAAGCAACAGGAAGATTACAAGCAGGGCAGGCGGACCAAGAGTGGCGCCAACCATCAAGGCTAGAGGCCACGACAGGCGGGTGATAGAGCCTGCAGGGAAGAGCAGCGCAGCAGGCAGGCCTACGAACAGCCAGCCTACAAATGAGAAAATCGCATACAGAACGAACATCTGAACCGCATCTGGAATCATCCGCGCAGGTTCTCCTGCGAGCAGCGTGGCGTGGAGTGCGTGTCGCAGAAGGAAAAAAAGCAGCATCACATCCCCCGCCAGAAGGCTAACCAAAGCGTAAACCAGTCGTCTGGCAGGATTGATTCGAGGAAGGTTGGTGTCCATGCTCTTAGTGTCTACACTCGTCATGTCGCCACCTCCGCTATCAGGACCATCGAAACCTCATTGCCTGAAAACCTTCGTCTTGGCCGCCCTTCCGTTTTCTTCGTGGTGCAGGATCTCGAATAGGACCTGCTGCTCGTGGCGGATTCGTGTGGCCAGGGACTGCCCATTATTCTCGCCCGTCGGGACCTTCTCGGCCGCTACCAGAGCGTAGCTATACAGTGCGTGCGCCACCAGGTAATTACCGTTCTCACGATGGCGGTTGGCAAGTAAGTACAGATTTCCAGCAAATGCCAACCATTGTTTCCGATGAAGCCTATGCGGGCGATTTGAGCTGCTCCTCGGATGCTTCGTCTCAGGGGCATGCTCGCGTCGTTCTTCGATCTGGCTGACTTCACTTCGCAACCAGCCGGCGAGCGCTTCTTCCAACTCCAGTTGTGTGCCGCAGCGATAGAAATAGTCGATCGTCTCCCCCCTGTCAGTGAGGGGAATGAGCCGGCACGGCGAAGCCTGATCTCTGAGCTCAGCCGGAACAAACTTCATCAACAGGCACTCACTGCACGGATGCGGCCGGGCAGGATCGGCGAAATTTGGACATGTGGGCGAGTCCTCGAACACAAATGGGCGACGCCAGGGTGTGCGTGGAGAGCGCCCATAGCCTCCATCTTCCAGAAATTTCAGCTCGAACTTAAGCAGCTCCAGCAGGTCCCGCTCGTCCTGTGCCATATGCCACCTCGCAAAGTCTAAGGTCGCAGGGATGGCGCTGGCTTGCCATGGCAGCAATCACCGGCCTCTGTGATTAAGATCACACACTGCTCATCATTGCTCGTCGGGTCTACGTGCTCCGGCCTTTGTGGTGCTACTGCTACTCCGAGTGGGAGCGGCCGACGAGAGCCCGCTCCAGCGGGAATACCAGGAGCACCGTGAAGGTAACCCTTTCCCGTGATCACGACGGCCATCGTCAGATTCTTTGAAGCTCAGCAGCGTGCGGCTCGGATTTTTCGCGCGCACGGCGTTCGGCTTCTGTTTTCACCAACCCGAGCGAAACTCGCCGGATCAACGTGATCCCGGGCGAGAAAAATGACCAGTACCGCCGGAACCTGGTCCGTGCGGCAGGATCGGTAGCCGAGACCCGCGTTTCGGTGCGGAAGACAGACTCGGACGCGTTGCTTGGATCGGCGCGCAACGTCCACGCGATCTTTACGTAGCCAGGCTCGTGAAACGTCGCGAATTCATCGGGCGGTACCGCCCGAAAGACGACGTCTGCGGCCCACGGCTGGGTAACGGCGCCCATGACGATCTCGCGTCCCGGGGTTTTGGACAGCATGCCCCAGCCAATGGCCCGCATCTGCGAAAGGAACGCGCGCGGTACCTGGTCGTGCGTGGCGCGGCTGCCCATGATCCACTCGCGCCCTTTGAAGATCGCGCGAATGATCGCTGATTGTTGGAGGTCCATCTCGGTTGCCGCTGCGAGCGCAATCTCAGCCGGCGCGGCGATGCGCACGTGGTGGCGTTCCACGACCTCGTACACCGGGATAAACTGATCGAGCAGGGGATCCGAATCCTCACCAACCGAGGGCGCCGGATGCCCGTATCGTAACCACGTGAATCCGACAAAGGCAGCGTACGACACAGTCACGAGCCCTATGCCTCCCGCGAGCCACCATGAGGCCGAACGCGCAAGACGTGTCACGATGACTCCTTTTCGGCGGCAGTACGTTTGCCTACCTGCCGATCCCTAGCCGCGCACCGTCAACACCGGGCAAGCTGCTTGCGTCACAATCTTGTAGGCCGTCGAATCAGCGAAGTGGGTTGCCGCTGTGATGGGCCAGTTTGTGCTGCGTGCCCCGAGAACAATCACATCGGCACCGTGTTCCCTGCTGGCTTCGAGGATCTTATCGCTGGGTGAGCCGCGTTTTACGATGCAATGAGGCGGATATAGAAGGTCGACACCAAACGGGACCACCTCACCGAGCGCGTGGAGCATTGGCTCCAGATCTTCTGAGCGGTGGATGCAATGGAGCAGGATCAGTTGCGCGCGATACTCCTGGGCGAGAGATATCGCGTATTGGGCTGCGGCCGAAGACTGAGGGCTGAAATCAGTCGCATAGAGGACTCGATTCAGCGCCATGGAGGCTCCTGGTTCAGTGCGAACACAAGGGCCAACGGTCAAGACCGGGCAGCGGGCCTGGCGAAAAATCTGCTCGGCAACAGAGCCCATCAAGGCTTTTTCAACGCCCGATCGGCCGTGAGTGCCGAGTACAAGCAGGTCGATGTTGCTGTTGTCCGCAATCTTGGAAAGAGTTTGCCAGATCGGGCCTTCCCGAACAATCAGTTCATGCGAGATGCCCTGCAATGCTTTTCCCAATTCTTGTTTGCCTGTTTCTCGAATCTGCTCTTCCGTTTCTGCCATCAGCGGCCACATGTTGGGGAGCGTGAACGGGTACACGGCTGAAGGGACGATATGAACTGCATGGACAGTTGCACCATAACGTCGTGCCAGCGCCAAAACATAGGGCAGGGCCTTTCCTGCCGCATCCGAGAAATCGGTCGCGAACAATATATCCTTCAGCTTGAGATGAGTTGTCGTGTCCAGAGCTTTCACATTGACCTCCTGCAAGTTGGCGTATTTGTTGGATTCCATTGCTGCCCGGACCTACGCTAGACCGACTTCACGCCGAGGGACAGTGACGACGCACACGAGAAGATGTGAGCCTGGTCACTGCCTGATTGCACCCGCCGAGGAGATATTTTTACCAAATATCTTGAGGAAGCAGTTTTCATAGGATGGTCCTGCCACGCGCACTCTCAACAACAATCGTAATGTTGTCGCACTTGCGGCAGAGGAAGATGTAGCCCTAGTCAGGGAATCTGGTTGAATTCTGCCGCAGCTTGACGCCCGACTTGTGGGCGGGAATGCTCGAACAGTCGACGCTTGACGGCATCGACCAGCAGAAGGTACGTCACGGCTGCTATGGCGAGGAAGCTGAAATAGAGCTTGGGCAAGGGAGTGAAGCCGAGAAAACCCCCTACCGATGAAAAAGGAATCATCACTCCTACGAGCACGATGCCGATTGCAGTTGCAGCCAGAGCCCCGCTAGGACGGCTTCGCAGCGGATTGCCCATCGTACGGATGACGAATAGCACCAGGGTCTGGGTGGCGAGTGATTCCACGAACCATCCGGTATGGAACAACTTTTCGTCGGCGTGAAAGAAGTAAAGCAGGGCCAGGAATGTCAGGAAGTCGTAAATCGAGCTGATCGGACCGATAAAGATCATGAAATTGCGAACCAGATGAATGTCCCAGCGTTGCGGCCGGCGCACATATGCCTTATCCACATTGTCAGTCGGGATTGTGACCTGTGCGAGGTCATAGAGAAAATTGTTGAGCAAGATCTGGGTCGGCAACATGGGGAGAAAGGGAAGGAACAGGGATGCAACCGCCATGCTGAACATGTTTCCGAAATTCGAGCTGGTTCCCATCAACAGATACTTCAAAACGTTTGCCGATGCCTTACGGCCCTCGATGATTCCGTTGTGCAGAACCTTCAATCCCGGCTCGAGCAGGATAATGTCGGCGGCATCTCGCGCTACGTCCACTGCGCTTGCCACCGAGATGCCCACGTCAGCCGCGTGGAGCGAAGGGGCGTCGTTGATTCCATCTCCCATGCAGCCGACCACATGACTGCGACGTTTGAGCGCAAGAATGATGCGGTGCTTTTGCATCGGTGAAACTCGCGCGAACAACGTGGCTTGTTCGGCAACGTGCCCGAGTGCGGTATCACTCATCCGTTCAAGATCCGCGCCGAGTACGATGGAAGAGTCCTGGATCCCCGCCTCTTGGCAGATGTGTCGTGCTACCAGTTCGTTGTCACCGGTTAGAATCTTGAGTTCGACTCCGTCGCGGTGGAGCGCAGCCAAAGCTGCCTTCGCGTCAGGCCGCAAGGGATCGGCGAAGGCAAGAAAGCCCGCGAATACGAGTTCGGACTCGTCCTTAATCGACAAGGCATCACTTGAGGGGAGAGCCCGATACGCTACACCGAGTACCCGAAACCCCTGATTGCTAAGACTGTCACAGGTTGCGTGGCAACGTCTTCGGTTGTCAGTATCGAGTGCGATCGTCTGTCCGTCCGCTTCGTAGAAGCTTGATATCTCAATCATTGCTTCGGGCGAGCCCTTGGTAATCAGCATGCGCGCGGGTCTCTCGTCTCCTTTTCTTGTCTCAACCACGATCGATAACCGGCGTCGTTCGAAATCAAAGGGAATCTCGTCGCACTTGTAATACTCCGCCGTGTCGAGGCGCTTATGAGTGAGAATGGCGGCGTCCAGTGGGCTGCGGATTCCCGTCTCAAACGTGCTGTTGAGATAAGCGAGGGTGAAGGGACGTTCCGAGGAACGCCCAAATGGGTCAACTGCGTCTTGCAGGGTCATGTCGCCTAGAGTCAACGTTCCGGTCTTGTCGCTGCAGAGCACATCAATGCTGCCGAAGTTCTGAATCGCGGAGAGATGCTTCACAACCACGTGAGCCCGTGCCATCCGGACCGCGCCCCTGGCAAGCGTGACTGACGTGATCATGGGAAGAAACTCCGGAGTCAGGCCTACAGCGATTGCGACTGCGAAGACAAGGGATTCGAAGGCGTCCTTGTGCAATGCGATGCGAACCACCACGATGAAAAGGACCAGGAGAAACGTCGTCCTCATGATGAGCTGGCCAAAATGCCGGAGTCCGCGCTCAAACTCGGTTTCCGGGGGATGCATTGCGAGGCGCTCGGCAATTGCGCCGAATGCAGTCGCTGGGCCTGTCGCCGACACCAGGGCCGTAGCCGTACCGCTTACCACCGATGTGCCCAGAAAAACCAGGTTACGATCTTCGGGCTGCGCTGCGAGTTGTGCCTCAACCGCCCCGGCTTCTTTTTCGACGGCCAGCGATTCACCGGTGAGGGCCGCCTGTTGGACGAAGAGATCACGGGATGCCAGAAGCTTCGCGTCCGCCGGAACCAGGTCTCCGGCAGAAAGGTGAATGACATCTCCGGGCACGACGTCGTGTCGATGAATGTCTTGCCACTGCCCGTCTCTGAACACTGTCGCGGTCGGCATCACATGGGTCCGAAGGCGATCAACGGCGCGCTGTGAGCGGTAGGTCTGGACGAAGTTGATGGCAATCCCGAGCAGCACCATTACAACAATGATGCTGGCACTGATCATCTCGCCGAGAAACGCGGAGACGATTCCAGCAATAAGGAGAATGATGATGAGCGGATTCAGAAACAGGAACAGGATCTCCCTGATTTCCGAATGCCGGTGCGCTGGGGCCGGATCGTTCGGACCGTACCGGGCAAGAGCCTGCGCTGCTTCGCGGGACGTCAATCCCGACACGCCTCCCGGAAGCTGTTCTGTTGGGGAAGGGCGATCTCCTGGGCCAGTGCCAGACAATGGGTGATTCCTGCCTCAGGTCGCGAATGTTGAAGCTGCGTGACCTTTACCGGACACCCTAGGCTCCAACGAATTGGACCATCGTGCTGTAATGGTTGTCACGCCCTCTTGTGAGCGGTATCACAAGATAAGATTTCCTGGACTAATTAAGGTATTTTCGCAGGCAGTGAACTTCCGGGTCTGAAAGAAGAGGCCTGCTGCCCTCGAACGGGATTCAGATGTCGCACTACAAGACACGCCAGTCCACGACCAGAGCACTTGAACTGACCCAACATGGTCCCTGCATGGTTGAGGTGCGAACGGCAAGGTACTACGATCATGGTTCTATTCCTGAAGCCTCATGATCCATACGAACCAGTTGATGGTCACGGCCCTTGAAGGGAAGTTTCAGCTTGTGGACAACTTCAGGCCAGAACTCCCGAAGCACATCAAATCCCATATCCCCGGCAATGCTGAGGCCAACTCGCCGGGATGCTGGTCCCAGGCCACGAGAATTCCCGGGGTGATAAGTGTTGCTCAGGGCAGCCGAGGAGGCTGTGCCCAGCCATTCCGAAAAATTGAACATTCTCCGGCCTGAATCACTCTCCGCCACAAAGGCGTGGGAGAGAGCATGGCCAAGCCGGGTGGCGGTGCTTCCTTCCAGTTTCCTGTAATAGCGGGGGTCCTGCCGAAACATGACTGGAAACAAATAGGTATGGAAAAAGTCGCGGGACACTGAGTCCGCGAGCGCTGCACCATATCGCTTAGCGTAACCAGTAGTCCCCTGACCGAAGCTGGGATCGTCATCTGTCGCTTGTGCTAAACCGGAGTCAAACGCCGCTCCTACGAAGGTCACCGGTTCGATGCTGTTTTGGGCAAACAGGCGGAACTTCTCGGAGGCGTCTAACGCGCACACAGTTAGACCGGGGCGAGGATGTGGATGCACCGTTTTTATCTCCGGCTTGCGCGAGAAATATACAACAAACTTTTTCAATGGACCTTCGTAGTCCGATGCCGAAAAGAGGGGAGCAGGCTGAATACAAGGAGAAGTTTCAACCGGGCTCGCTTGTGGGTCAGTCGGATTGTCATGAATGGGGTTGGTCTGTGGGAGAACGAGTTGGCTCTCGAAGAGAAGAGTGATCGAAAGAGTTCGAAACACCGATATTGGTGCGCGGAAGTTCACTGCAAACATCCTGAGTCTGTCGGCCCACAGCGATTTGCCGCCGTTTCTGCGGGCGGAGACGTTATACCTTATATTTCTTTCTCCTATCATGCGGCAACGAAATACCCGCACTTTAATCGTATAGTTCCGGGTAATCGGGAGAAGTGATGGCAGTCACACCCGAACAGTGATAGGACCGCTGGGGATCCTAGAGATAGTCCACACTGTCCGGAGTGGAGGATGCTGGAGTTCGCACGGGTGCAGTAATGGGCCATCGTGGGCTTTGGCATGTGTCGTTCCAAGAGCAGGACTGACGCGGGTCACATTGAACCGTGACTAGCATCACAGGCCGAGTGGAATATCCGGAAGACAATTGGTTCAGCAGTCAGGGCCCCGTGTTGAGGGACCTGTCGGAAGGAGAACCAATTATGAAAACCTGGACAGTAGTTACCCTGATTTTATTGCTGGTTCTTTTTGTGGCGGTAGCGACAGCCCCAGGGTTTGCCGTTCAGAAATCGTCACCCCGTGCAGACGTTCCCAAGTACGATCGAGCGACCGAAGCCACCTTTAAAGGAGCGGTCGAGGAAGTCAAAGACCATGTGTGCCCGGTCAGTGGTGGAATGGGATCGCACCTGATTCTGAAACTAGCAGGCGGCAAGACCATCGAAGTTCACTTGGCCACTACCGAGTTTATGAAGGCTTACGAATTGGTTTTTAAGACCGGAGATCAGGTTGAAGTCACGGGCTCGAAGGTGACGTTCGAAGGTGTAGAGACCATCTTTGCCCGCGAAATCAAACGAGGCGAAGAGATTGTAGTATTCCGGGACAAACAGGGCAAACCTGCTTGGTAGGTCGCGGAAACAAGATCAGCAGGCCCAAGCAATCCGTACCGCCGCAGGGCTGGCACAACCGCCCTACACGACTACCCGAACTAGACATTGGATCGTTGAACTTGACATCCGCCAGTCTGAGTTTGCGGAACAGATTCAGATTAGATGACACTACTACTCCAGGACTGGGCCCAGCGACCTTTCGTTCCTTGACCGGGATATGCATCGTGTCGTGGAACCCGGGT